>JAQSXD010000469.1 GCA_029266295.1 Bacillota bacterium
TTCCGCTACCGCAGGAATTTTAACGAAATGAAAAAAGTCGGCTTCCGAAGGCGAAAAGGTGTTATCGCGTGCGCACTTGCCGCGGTAGGATCTCAACTCGTCGATCAATTCGGGAAACCTTTTTCCAAGAACACAGAGAGGCCAGACCTTCTGAGGCCCGACTTCAAGCCGGCCATTCGGAGTGAAATGCAGCAGGCTGTCCCCTCCGATCCCAAAGGTCCATATATCAGCCGCTTTTACTCTCGTCAGCCAGCCGCCTACCCTTGCCCCCTCTTCTCTTATCTTTGCAGCACCTGATTCAATGCATGCGATATCCGTTGTGGTCCCTCCCATATCCACAATGATCGCGTCGCTTTGATCCGTTAAGAAAGTCCCTCCGATAATACTCGCCGCAGGTCCGGAAAGGATCGTTTCGATGGGTTTTTCTCTGGCCTGGGATTCGTGCATCAGACTGCCGTCGCCCTTTACAATCATGATGGGAGCCGCGGCATTTTTTTGTTGCAAAACTCTTTTTGTTGCAGAAATCAATTCATCAAGGATGGGAATCAGGCTGGCGTTCAGTATTGCCGTAACTGTTCTTTCATAAAATCCAAGGGAAGACGTCAGCTCATGTCCGCAGACAACCGGTACTTTTAATGCCTCCCTGACTCTGTTTTTTATAAATAGTTCATGAGCCGGATTTCGGACGCTGGCATATCCTGAAACTGCAACAGCATCGATCTTACCCCTGAATTTCTCAATGGCGTCTAAGATCTCCTTCTCCTCCAACCCTTGTATCATTCTTCCTTTAATGTCGAACTTCCCCTGTAAAAGGACGGTTTCCTCAGCAGGCAATTGTCCCTCCGGTTTACTTCCGACCAAAATTAAACCTGTTTTACATCCGCGCCCCTCAACAATGGCATTTGTTGCCAAAGTCGTGGATAGAGATACCAGCGAAATATCCTTAAAATCGGTAAATTCGAGATTGTGCAAGCAGTTTTGGATCCCGATGGCCAAATCTTCTTTCGTTGTCAGCGCCTTTGCTTTATGCAGGATCTCCTTGTTTGAGTACTTAAGGATTACTGCGTCTGTATAGGTTCCGCCCGTATCAATCCCCAAAATCAGCGACATGATTTGCTCCTTTTTGTTTCTGTGAAGTTAAGTTACACCAATCGATTGAAAATAATTTCTAAAAAACTCCAAATATATCCGTTATGGCCGCCCCTTACAGAACGTCCTATTAGCTGAACCCCCCATACCAATCGCGGTATGGGGGGACAGAACTCAGTTGATTATGTAGAGGCTTATTGTTTGATATACTTTTTGCGTGATTTTCCGTAGTCCGTCACCTTGCAGTGAACAAGCAGTTCCCCTTTGGCGTCAAATTCCGTGTGCTCAGCTGTAAGAAATCCTACTCCCAGATAAGAGTCGATATATTCTTCCACCTGCTTTCTGCTGAAAATACGCTCTCCGCCGTATTCCGGAGTCAATGCGTTCATTACGTCATCAACGACGAAATCTTTGCCGAGATCAATCGCATATTCGAGGATCCGTGTCTTTAAAGGTAATTTCATGATCGTTTCTCCTTTCACTAATTTACATTTCTTAGATTCACAAGATCGGACGGTTTACTGATGACTAGGAGCAGACCTGCTACCGCCAGGACCGCGCCTGCGATAACCATTGTGCTGACTGAATAAGGCGCAATTCCCAGTGCTGCGAACAGGAAGCCGAGAGGAATGCTCCAGATGGGGCGGGAGCTGTCGACTGCCAGCGTACGGGAAGGACCGGTTCTGTTGAACGCAAGGTAAGCGGCGTTGTAGTTGATCGCTCCGAATAAGCCCATAATGATTACGAAGAGCAGCAGGATCGGAGTAGTGAGTACCATGCTCAGAATCTGTCCGTAAGACTCAATATTTCCGGTGACGCCGGAAACAAGGAGCATCGCCAGGAGGCCTAAGATGCCGGAGCCGAAGCAGCGATAGAAACCGCAGCCGACGTTAGGATCGATCATGTCACTTGCGTAGGTGGAAGCCTGACCTTCCAGCGTGAAGCCAATGGGAGCCATGAGGGCCAGAATAAATCCGAGCAGGAAATTGCTTCCGCCTTCGCTGAATCCAACCCAGCCGGATACGATAACACCGACTACAGTAATGATGATGCCAATGTAAGCGCGACCGCTCAAATGCTCCTTCAGAATAAATCTGCTGATAAATGCTGTCAGAATCGGTCCAAGGCTGGTTACTACCGCAACCGTGGTAAGCCCGCAGAAGGGCGTTGCTGCCATCCAGCAGCCTGTTGCGAGAGGGCCCGCAAATCCGGCGGCGAGAAGCATCATCCATGAAATCTTCAGGTTTACGGTACGCTTATACTCCTGAATGCCCTTTCCCTTTGCAGCATTATAAATAAAGGTAAAGATTCCGGCAAAAATATCACACATGGCAATCAGGGTGATGGAACAAATGATACTGAGAATGACCTTATCCGTCAAGCTTGAATACACCGTGGTGGTGACGGAACTGTTAAAGATGTTCTGAAGTATCGCGGAGACCGGCAGTAAGAGAGCGATCTTCATACCGCCTGCCGCCAGTCGGATCTTTTTCTGGCGATAAGCGTCATCAGGTGTTAAATGAGCTACTTGATTCATTTCAAATTCCTCCTAAACAGATAGTTCTTTAGTGATACCTGA
>JAQSXD010000470.1 GCA_029266295.1 Bacillota bacterium
AAAGGAATGATTGTATTTGGCAACCCAAAGAGATTCCCGTTTTAAACTTTGCCGCCGTTTTGGTGTAAACATTTTCGGTCACCCTAAAGCCCTCAATCGCCTTGAAAAAACAGGTAAGCGAAATAACAAGAAACTCTCTAACTACGGCATTCAGCTACTGGAAAAACAAAAGTTGAAAGCCTATTATGGAGTATTGGAAAAACAGTTTGCCCGATATATGCAAAAAGCCCTGAATAGCCGAGACGTCAGCGGTCTTGTCCTACTAAAAGCGTTGGAATGCCGTCTTGATAATCTGGTCTACCGTATCGGATTTGCAAATTCCATACGACAAGCACGCCAAGTGGTTAACCATGGCCACATTCGCGTCAATGGAAAACGCGTTGATATTCCGTCCTATGCTGTTGCAGTAGGTGATGTTATCAGCTTGCAGGAGAAATCCCGTAACAACGAAATGTTTGTCAGCAATTTTCGCGACCTCAAATCCTTTGACTTGCCCTATATTGAGAAGAACTATGATGATTTTAGTGGAACTCTGATTCGCCTGCCAAATCGAGAAGAATTGCCAATTGAAGTCAACGAAATTCATATTATCGAGTTGTATTCGCGCTAAGTAGAGACAATCAACCCCTGTGAGGTGTTATAATGTGCAAATACAATAGCCACTATTACTGGGAAGGTACGCTAGCCGGAAAAACGGATGTATGGCAAAGTCATTTTGACGATAAGGCTGATCCTCATCAGGTTTTATTTGTTAACACGGCTCTTATTGATTATCCTAGGAATACCCTGGATAATAACTGGGCTTGCTATCCTGACAGTAAATCATTATTGGGTTTCTTGTTGTACATGTATTTACCGCTGGCCTTCTATTTTATTATTCATGAGGACAATGAGAAGCTGTTAATTCCTATTGCATCCACGCAGGAATTACTGGATTCCATTCAAAAGATGAATAGAGAAGATGCCTCGGCAATGTTTTCTGCGATAGAAGAGCTGGTTAGCTTCTGGGAGTTAAATGAAAGTGCTTGCCGTACGGCTCTACAACATTTTTGCCGTCGTTTTAACGAAAACTGGTACGGTGACAACACCATTTTACATATTGGTTTATTTACCAGCACACAAGCAATCGCTCATCATATTTTGGAAGAGCAAGAATTTCCGGAAGTGCTGGCAGAAGATATTGGACTTACTCCCCGGCAGCTAAAAGAACTGTGCGAGAAATTCTATTCCGATACCTTCACTCGCAAAACGTTTGTTAAAATTTTAAACAACAAGATTGGCTGCATTATTTAGTTTCTAGTAAAGAAAGCATATGTTTTGTATTTTGCAAATTTATGCTTTCTTTTTATCTTACCTAGTCAGCCAAGGAAAGGCGCCTTTTTAACGATGAAATACCGGTATAAAATTCACACGTGGAAAATCCTGGTTTGCGCTATTTTTCTTTTGATTATGTGTACAAGCACCTTTAACCGGGAAACAGAGGCATTTAATCAGGTTAGGACACCTGCGGCCCCGGCTGGTTTAGCGGCAGATATTGCCAGTTCTTCAGTGGACGGGCCGACTGAATATCAGATTAAGACCTTTGATCTTTACTTCCAAAAACATGGCGGCAAGTATCGTATTTCTGTTTCGGTGCCAGTGGGCCCCGTGCCCGCCAATGGTTATCCGGTGATATACCTGCTTGATGGAAACCTGACATTTCCGATGATGCAGGCTGCCCAGAAGGATATCGGCTTCTGTCCCGTAGTAACGGTTGGTATAGGTTATCCGATTGATTCAGGTATCGACGTCGGCAGGCGTTACTTTGATCTCACACCGCCTACCTCGCCAGACCTGATCCCCATTGAGGCTATAGGCATGGGGACCTTCGCAACTGGTGGTCGTGACACATTTTTTGCTGCCATCGAAACGGAGCTAAAGCCGGTTATTGAGAGGATTGCGCCGATCGACCGCAACCAGCAGACCATATTTGGACATTCCCTGGCTGGCTTGCTTGTCTTGCATATCCTATATACCTCTCCTGCCTCGTTCCAATCTTATATGGCCGCCGATCCATCAATATGGTGGAATGCCGGTTCGATTCTGACGGAGCACTCCAACTTCATGGAGAGCGAGCGGGCAAGGAATGAAAAAGCACCTGTTCGCCTGTTGATAGAGACCTCCGGCAAACAGGCCCTACGGGAAGGGCTCTCTAAAGATGAAGCCGCCTCACTAGTGAAGTTTCGTTCTGGACTAACGGGCAAGGAGATAGCCGTCGCCTTAGGGGGACTATCCGGACTTCACGTAAGTTTTCAGGAGCAGGTTGACAAAACTCACGGATCCATGTTGCCTTATGCGGTGGCGGATGCTCTTTCTTTTGCCCTGAATTCGTCAAGCTGGGAGGCCCGGTAGAAGGGCAGAGCAAAGCTTACATAGCTTGCTTGAAGGCACATCTTATGGGGCAGGCTTGACTTTTCAAAAACAAGACTTATTTGATGATTATTCAGTAATTTGTGCGAGAAACTGGTATAAGTCAATAAAATCAAATAAGTCAAGCCTGAACATCCCGCTGGTTTTGTCAATTGTTTTGTAAAAAAAGTCATCAACAAATGGTCGCCTTATTATGTAGTATACAGAAAAAAGCAGATAG
>JAQSXD010000060.1 GCA_029266295.1 Bacillota bacterium
GGTATAAAATTATATATGTTCGGCGGCTTAGGTATTTTTGCTTATCCATGTTTTGTTGATCCGGTATCGCATGATATCAGTGGCATGAAATATGGAATGATTGCTTCTCTAGTATCTTTCCTTATTGGTTTAGGTCTAGCTTTGCCGTTTTATCATGATGAAAAGGAAGAGGAAAACAGTTCTGTTGTAAAAAAAGATGGTGATAAAATTCTGGAAAAAGAAATCTTGACTAGTCCGTTGATTGGTGAAGTGAAGGCTTTGGAAGAAATCCCAGATGAAGCATTTTCTTCTGGTGTATTGGGAAAAGGTGTAGCAATACTTCCTTCAGAAGGTAAAGTCATTGCACCAGCCGATGGCACGATAACGACAATTTTCCCTACGGGTCATGCTTTAGGATTGATTACGGATAAAGGTACGGAAATTCTCATTCATATTGGAATCGATACCGTAAAATTAAATGGGCAATATTTTCAGGCAAAGGTGAAACAAGGTGATACGGTAAAATGTGGACAGATCCTTGTTGAATTTGATCTGGAAAAAATAAAAACAGCAGGGTATTCTGTGATGACACCTGTAGTGATTACAAACTTCCAACAGTATTTGGATATTATTGTGACAGAAAAAGAAAATATAGATTACAAGGAAAGTCTTATTACGGTTATTGCATAATAACGAATATTTTACATGTAAGACACTTTATGTTTTAGAAATATATTAAATAATTGAAGAATACAATGTTGGAGGAAAAACAATGAAAAAAGCGTTAGCAGTATTAGGACTTTCTACCGTAATTTTTTGTGGCGGCGTACAAGCCGAGGCAGCACCGGGATTTTTTCAAGATGTACCACTGAACGACTGGTCTTATGAAGCCGTCAACGGACTCATTACCACAGGACATGTGAATTATTACACCGAACCGATACCACAAGGCCGTATCATGAGCCGCATGGAAATGGCCATGGTTGTCGATGATGCCATGCAGCATCTCAAAGAATTTACGCCTACTGAGCAGGATACGATTCAGAAATTGAATAAAGAATATTACTATGACATCAAAAAGATACAGATACTGTCGAAGCTCGACAATGCGGATTTGGAAAAGGCTGCAAATGGGGAAAATGGCACGACCTTTACTGAAGAAGAAAAAGCTGGTCTGAAGAAAGCGGCAGCTTTGGCGGATAAGTTGTCTATCAATGGCTATGCCCGCCTGCGTAATGATCACTTTATGAAGGATACGGGCAAGACGACCCGCGCAAATATGCTTCACGTGCAAGTCAATACGACGTACAAGGTAGATGATAATTGGCAGGCGCATACCGATCTTGGCTTTCGTAATTCTTTCAGCGGCTTTGATGAACTAAAATCCCTTTCACCGAGTGAGAATAAGACGGGTACCACCATGGATACCTATGTGACTGGTCGGATGGCGAACAATGCCCTCGGTCTTAAAATCGGCAAGTGGAATGAATGGAACATTTACGGCTGGGGCATGGATATCGACTGCGATTTCTCTGGTGTTCAGCTTGATTATGGCAAAAAAGATTTCAAGACCTATTTAACCATGGGCAAGATGGATCTTTGGGATGATGCCATGGGTGGAGATCGTAAGTATGAACAGATTAGCAGTCTGCGCTCCTTCTATCAATTTGATAAGAAAAATGACATCAATGTCGGTGTTTCTTGGAGTTCTGCTATGGCCAGCCGCTACCAGGATCCTGATCAGGGGCGCGTATTCTATTACTATGCCCATGCGCATCACAAATTTGATAACAACTGGGATCTCCGTGCGGGCCTCATCAACAGCGATGCAAAGCGAGATGATACGGCAACTGCAAGCACAAAAACGAAGTCGCCGGGCCGCTGGCTGCAGCTCCGATACAAGGGGGCCGACCTTCAGGCTCCTGGCTCTTATGCCATTACCACTACTTACCGCTATGAACCGGCCCTCACCTGGCCAACGGTCACGGACTGGTGCGGGCTCAATGAACGTTTCATCCGCCTTGGCGTAAGCTATGTACCAGCGAAGAACGTCCTCTTGGATACCTTCTATACTTGGGCAAGAGAAATTGACACTGGTGAGAAGGACGACCTGTACCGTTTCCAAGCGCAGTTCTTCTTCTGATAAAGCAGGAAATCTATCCTTCGGATGTAAAGGCAATCAAAGAAGAAAAAAACCTGATTACGGTTGTTATATAAAATAAAGAAACGCTGGAGCAGGGCACGGGAGTTGTCCTCTTTGGCGTTTTTCAAAGGGAGATATGTAAAATGAATTGTAGAAAAATTTTTTGTACGGGTATAGCCAGTGTACTCATGGCTGGAATGCTGTTCGGTCTAGGTGTATCATCGGTTGAAGCGGCTGCCAAAGCAGCACCATCGTATCGTACGGTTACTGAGGTTTATGACTGGGGTGCAGCGGTTTCCAAGGTTATCGTTGACCTAGGAGAGGGTGTCTCTGCAAATGCAGTGGATAATGGAACGTTCAAAGTCTATGCGAAACGTATTTTAGCGGAAGGCGCAACAACACCGAAGCAGGCTATGCAGGCGAAAAACAAGATTTCTTTAGGCTCAGAAGCACAGAAAGACAGTGATCTTGAAGGCTATCGTGAGGTCACGAAAGCTTATGTATCCGATGCTGACGGCAAAGCTGTTGACAAGGGGCGCTATGTGGCCATTGAGCTGAAGGTTGGTCCGAATATTGCTATCGGATCGGCGCTTAATTTTGATGTGAATAGTTTTTTTAATAACTGGGTAAAACCGGACTATACGATTACACAGATGAAAGCCGCCGATTCAGTTAAAGGTCTGGTAATTGATCATAATAAAGGCAATGTGCGTCCAATCGTTGATAAATTCAGCTACGCACATAAGATGTTTGGTCGCTTGTCCTATGGCTATGCAAGCTACGAGCCAAAAGACAATGAAAAACACCCGTTGATTCTTTGGCTTCATGGTATGGGAGAGGGTGGAACCGATAGTCCGTCAATTCCAATTTCGGCCAATAAGGCGGATATGTTTGCGGATGATTCCCTGCAGTCGCATTTTGGCGGGGCCTATGTGCTTGTACCGCAAGCACGTACTTACTGGATGCATGGTTATAAAGGGTTTGGGGATGGGACGTCCATCTATGAAGAAAGCCTTATGCAGCTGATTGAGGCTTATGCCGATGAACATCCGAATGTCGATAAGAGCCGTATTTACATCGGAGGAGATTCCAATGGTGGCTATATGACGATGCTCATGATTCGTGATTATCCGGAGTATTTTGCAGCAGCTTTCCCAACCTGTGAGGGTTTGGCGGATAAACTGATCAGCGATGCGGATATCGAGGCGTTCAAGAAGACGCCAATCTGGTTTACTGCAGCGAAGACGGATACGACGCTTCCACCAAAAGATTATGTTGTGCCGACGTTCCAACGGTTGCAGTCAGCTGGTGCGACAAATGTTCATTTCAGCTTTTTTGATAATGTTGTTGACCAGACGGGCTTGTATAAAAAGGCAGATGGTTCGGCATTTGAATATCCTGGGCATTGGTCTTGGATTTATGTGTACAATGATAAATGTGAGGATACCATCGGAGGGAAGACCGTGAAACTTATGGATTGGCTTGCAGCACAGAAAAGATAACAATTTTTATAAAGGGGGTTAGGTACAATGACATTTCCAAAGAATTTTTTATGGGGCGGTGCAGTAGCTGCCAATCAGTGTGAGGGTGCATACAATGAAGATGGCAAGGGTCTGGATATCCAGGACATTATGCCGCGTGGTATCAAAGGTGCACCTATGTCCGAGCCGACGGAAGATAACATGAAGCTTGTCGGGATAGATTTTTATCATCGTTATAAAGAAGATGTGAAGCTTTTTGCTGAAATGGGCTTCAAGGTTTTCCGGACTTCGATTGCATGGAGCCGGATTTTCCCGAATGGTGATGATGCAGAGCCGAATGAACAGGGGCTGGCTTTTTATGACAGCCTGTTTGATGAATGCCATAAATATGGAATCGAACCGCTGGTGACGATTTCCCATTACGAGACGCCGCTGCATCTTGCAAAGAAATACGATGGTTGGGTAAACCATGCTCTCATCGGTTTCTATGAGAACTATGTGCGTACGATTTTTGCGCGCTATGGCAGTAAGGTTAAATATTGGCTGACGTTCAATGAAATCAACTCGGTGCTTCATGCACCGCTTATGAGCGGTGGCATTATGACACCGAAAGAGAAATTAAGTCTGCAGGATCTCTATCAGGCCGTCCATCATGAACTGGTGGCTTCAGCGCTGGCAACGAAAATTGCGCATGAAATGATGCCGAAAGCAAAAATCGGTTGTATGGTTCTTAGTATGCCAACTTATCCGCTGACGCCGCATCCAGATGATCTTATTGCGGTAATGAAAGCAGAACATATGAACTATTTCTTTGGAGATGTACATGTTCGAGGCGAATATCCGGGCTATATCAAACGCTATTTCAAGGAAAACCAAATTGAATTGAAAATAGAAAAAGAAGATGAAGAAATTCTTACACATACCGTGGATTTCGTTTCTTTCAGCTATTATATGAGTGTTTGTGAAACAGCTGATTTAGAGAAAAAGAAAAAAGGTGAAGGAAACCTCATGGGCGGTATACCAAATCCATATCTTCCTTCGTCTGAATGGGGCTGGCAGATCGATCCACAGGGTATCCGTTATGTTCTCAATATGTTTTGGGATCGTTGGCAGAAACCGCTGTTTATTGTAGAAAATGGTCTGGGTGCGGTAGATGAACTTGTAGAGGATGGGCAAGGCGGCAAAACGGTACATGATGATTATCGTATCAGCTATCTTAACGATCATCTTGTACAGGTTGGCGAAGCGATTGAAGATGGTGTGCCGGTCATGGGGTATACGACCTGGGGCTGCATCGATCTTGTCAGTGCATCAACAGCAGAGCTCAAGAAACGTTATGGATTCATCTATGTAGATCGCAAGGATGACGGGACAGGTACGCTTGCACGCTACAAGAAAAAATCCTTTGGCTGGTACAAAGAAATCATTGCCTCAAATGGCGATGCGTTAAAAAAATAAATAAAATGCAGGAGTATGGCGTTGACGCTGTACTCCTGATGGTATAGAAAGACAGATGATTCTGAAAAAAAGGAGCAGATTTCATGAAAAAAACAGCAGCATTAGCACTTACAATCGCGCTGGCTCTTGTTGGCGTACAGGTACAGGCCGCCAAGGCGCCTGTTGAGAAAACCACTGCAGACGGCTATGAACTTATCGAAAATATGCATGGGCCGGAGCTGGGATATTCGAAAGATTCCGGGATGAAGCTTCTGACCGTGGATGAAAAATTCTTCAAGGATATGAACCGCAATGGTAAGCTCGATAAATTCGAGGACTGGCGCTTTACGCCGCAGCAGCGTGCTGAGGACCTTGCCCAGAAAATCAGTATCGATGAAATTGCCGGTCTTATGCTCTATAGTATGCATCAGCGCAATCTGCAACCGGAACTCAATGATGCGCAGAAACAAATGCTGAGCCAGGATAACGTGCGTACCGTACTGAATGCTGATACCGGGGCAAGCATTGAAACTACGGCAAAATGGAACAATGCAATGCAGTCCTATACAGAAGCGCAGCCGTTTGCGATTCCGGTCAACACAAGCTCCGACCCGCGCAATGATGCGCGCGGCGATGGTGTGTACCTCAAGGGAACGACGGGAGGTGTATCCCGCTGGCCGAGTAATCTGGGGCTCGCGGCAACTTTTGATCCGTCGATTGAAAAACACTTTGCTCAGGTCTATGCGAAAGAATACCGTGCTATGGGCATAGGTACAGGGCTTTCACCGCAGATTGACTTGGCAACTGATCCGCGTTGGCCGCGGTTCTATGGCACATTCGGTGAAGATCCGGCACTTTCCCGGGATATGGCCCGGGCCTCGATTGATGGTGCACAATCTACAGTGGACGCAGCAGGGAAAGACCTTGGCTGGGGCAAGAATAGCATCAATGCCATGATGAAGCATTGGCCAGGCGATGGTGTCGGTGAAGGCGGCCGCGAAGCACATTCGAAATACGGGAAATATGCGATTTATCTGGGAAATAACTTTCAGACACAGCTGATCCCATTTGTTGAAGGTGGCCTGAAGCTTGATGGCAAGACAAAAGTGCCAAGTGCTGTGATGTCGTCGTACTCAATTGCCTGGTCCGATGATGGTTCGTTGGGAGAAAAAGTTGGCAGCGCTTATAGCAAGTATAAATTGGATCTTTTGCGCAGCAAATACAAATATGATGGCGTTATCTGTACGGATTGGTGTGTCACGCATTCACCGGGTGAGGGCGTAGCTGGTCTTTCCACGGCATGGGGCGTTGAAGATGGTTATACGGAAGCCGAACGTCACTATAAAGCCCTCATGGCCGGTGTTGATCAGTTCGGTGGTAACAATGCAAAGCAACCGGTGCTCGATGCCTATACGATGGGCATAAAAGAACATGGCGAAGCCTTCATGCAGAAACGTTTCCGTACATCCGCTACTCGTTTGCTACGCAATATTTTCCAGCTTGGTCTGTTTGAAAATCCGTATCTTGATGTACATCAGAGTGTAGCGACTGTCGGCAATGCAGCCGATTTAGCAGCAGGCTATGATGCCCAGCTCAAATCCATCGTCATGCTCAAGAATAAGGGTGGCGTGATTCATGCGGCAACTGGTCAGGAAGTACAGAAACCAACGGTGTACATTCCGATGGTGTACCGGCCAGTGATTGTCAATAAACGTTTTGGAACCTATACCGCAGCGAACTGGAGTCTGCCAGTGAATCTTGCCGTTGCTCAGCAGTATTTCAACGTCGTGACGGACAGTGTTCCTTCACTTAGTGCGAAAGATAAGGATGAGAAACCGATGGCTGGTGTGCAGGATATTGTGCGTCTCAATCCAGTAGAAGTTGCAAAATGCGATGCTGTACTGGCGGTGGTTGATACTCCGACCCCGGAAGGCAACAATTTTGATGGCATTGGTTATGCCGATGATGAGGGCTATATTCCAATCTCTTTGCAATATGGTAAATATACGGCAGACTCCGCTGCTGTACGTAAGACTTCTATTGCAGGAGATTCGGGCGAAAATCGGTCTTATTATGGAAAAACGGCACGTACCATCAATTCACATGATCTCGATGGTGTAGTTTATGGTCGTGATTGTGCTGCAAAGTCTGGTAAAAAGATGCCGATCATCACGATGGTCAAAGCAATGAAGCCGATGATCTTCAGTGAGATTGAGCCGCTTTCGGATGCTATTCTTATGGGATTCAGTGTCAGTGATCAGGCGTACTTTGATATCCTTACCGGAAAGACCGAGTCACAGGGGCTTTTGCCAATGCAGCAGCCGAAGGATATGATCACCGTAGAAACACAACTGGAGGATGTACCACGGGACATGGTATGCTATAAAGACAGCGAAGGTCACAGCTATGACTTTGCTTACGGCATGGATTGGAAGGGTGTCATCAATGATGCAAGGACTGCAAAATATAATGTGCCGGTGCTCAAAGCAAAATAAAGGTTGATTTCTGGTATTCAGTTTTGGCGGTTTGCAGTTGTTGGATTGCAAACCGCCATTTGGATACAATGGACACTGGTCTTGGATATACGTTTATAATAACGACTGTATAAGTACGATTGAAAGCCACCAAATTACGCTTACGGATTGGCTCGCAACGCAGCAACGCACACAAAGTGACGGTGGGAAGGAACACAAAAAATGTTATGATATCAGTCTAGAAAAAATAATTAACGATTTTTAAGATTAAGTATATTAAATCGAACCGTATAATTTATAACGGTTAAAAATAGAATTCCTGTCAAATTTCATATAATTTGGCAGGTTTCTATTTTTTATTGTCTAGAAAATGTGGTTATAGTTATCCTGTGAGTAGCAACTCGATACTTACAAAAAAGTAGGTAATTGTCTTAGTATGATCGTGGTATTATAATAGGCTTATATAAAAGATAGAAAACATTAGAAAATTGGATAAACTGATAATAAGGAAAGCTTTGCGGAGGAGGATATTTTGAAAATTAGGGAAAAATATACTTGTCCATTGGAATTAACGCTTGATATGATTTCGGGAAAATGGAAGCCGATTATCCTATGGCGACTTCGTTTGGGGAGTCAGCAACTTTCGACGTTACATAGAGACATTCATGGGATCAATCAAAAGATGCTCATACAGCATTTAAGTGAATTGGTCGATTGTGGAATCGTCAGTAAGAAAGTCTATGAAGGGTATCCGTTCAAGGTAGAGTATTTTCTTACCGAGCTTGGTTGGAAGTTTATGAAGGGACTAGAAGTTTTTCAAAGCATCGGTCAAGGAATATTAAGCGGGGATACTGGCACGACCGCATTGCCCTTGACCAATGAGATCAAAATGGCAAAAAGAAAATATCCAAGCAGCATAAGTGTTTCGTAATATTAGTCAAGCCGTATGGGTTTATTAAAATAATGAGAGGATGGATGAAACATGGTATTGATTCATTTAGCAGATGGTTTTGAAGAAATTGAGGCAATTAGTGTGATTGATGTTTTACGCAGAGCAGAAATTGAGGTGCAAACGGTTTCAATTATGGGAAAAAAAGAAGTGCTAGGCGCACATAATATTACGGTTATGGCGGATGTAGTATATGAAGAGGTTGATTATTCGAAGGCTGATATGGTCATATTGCCAGGTGGTGGCGTAGGAACGCAAAATCTAGACAAGCATGCTGGTTTAAATGAACAGTTGTTGCTAGCTGTAAAGCAAGGGAAATGGGTTTCGGCAATCTGTGCAGCGCCGTCTGTATTAGGCAGGTTAGGAATTCTCAAAGGGAAAAAAGCTACTTGTTATCCAGGTTTTGAGCAGGCTTTAGAAGGCGCAGATGTAAGCTTGCCAGATCATTCAATCATTGATGGCAAGATCATTACTTCACGCGGACCGGGGACATCGTTACACTTTGCACTAACAATTGTAGAAGTTTTAAAGGGTGCAGAAGTAGCGAATGCCTTAAGAAAAGGAATGCTTATCGGATAAAAAAATATAGTTTGGGACGGTTTCGCGAGGTGTTGCCGTCCCTTGGTTTTATAAATATACATTCTTTAATGCCATCTATCTAGCATATAAAGAATAGGAGTTTGCAAACTGTGAAAAAATATAAAAAAGTTTATTTGGAAATAACCAATGTATGCAATTTAAAATGTACTTTTTGTCCAGAGACGAAGCGGAAAGCTGAATTTATGACAGAAGCTACATTCAAACAAATTTTAGACCAAATCAAACCGTTTACGGATTATATATATCTGCATGTAAAAGGCGAGCCTTTATTGCATCCTCAGTTAGGTTGTTTTCTGGATATCAGTGTTGAAAAAGGGTTTAAAGTAAATATTACAACCAATGGAACTTTAATCGATAAAGTAGCTGATACGTTACTTATAAAACCTGCGGTGAGGCAGATTAATTTTTCCCTGCATAGCTTCGATGGCAATCAGCAGGAATTATCGAGAGATAGCTACATTGACAGTATTCTGAATTTTTCTCGTAGAGCGATTTTAGAGTCGAACGCTATTCTATCTTTACGGCTATGGAACTTAGATGAGGCTTTATTAACCGAGGATCAAAGAAAAAAGAACCTAGAGATTATTCATAAAATTGAAGAACACTTTCAGCTATCTTATAAAATACAGGGAATTTTATCGGAGGCTAAGGCTTTAAAATTAGGGAAGCACGTATATTTGAATCAGGATTATGAGTTTCAATGGCCTGATTTAAAGGCAGAAGAGGATTTTGAAAAAGGTTCTTGTTATGGACTGAGAAATCAAGTGGCTATTTTAGTTGATGGCACTGTCGTTCCTTGTTGCCTTGATGGCGAAGGAATCATTAACTTAGGCAATATTCATCAAGAAAAATTTTCTAATATTATCAATGGCGAAAGAGCAGAAAATATGAGGCTTGGTTTTTGCAATCATACCGTAGTCGAAGAACTTTGTCGAAAATGTGGTTATCGAAAAAGATTTAGCAAATAGTGCTCACAACTATCGTTTACAGAAAAAGAGCCAGAAGCAGTTCCTAATTTTATAAGTGAAGATCAAAGCAGGCATAACTATGTGAATACCATTTGTTATACCTGCTTTTTGATTTTTGGCTAAGAACATGGTAATCGGAATATCACTTGTTTTTACAACTGTGGGTATTTTTTTTCTTTGGATTTTTCATCAGCTTTCTTAGATAATAGACAATCAATGCAATGAAGGGCACGATAATTTGTATCGGAAAATTAATACGGAGAGGATTTACTTTTAGCCCGATGATAATGTGTTCTGGATAACTTTTTGCGATGAGGATAGAAATAATGACAATTGCGATACCAAAAGGGATCGCCAAATATTTCGGATCTTTTAACTTTATGAGTTGAGATGTTCCCAACATGGCTGCATAGGTAAGAAGACTTACTTTAAAGAAACCGCCTATTATCATAGTGATAATTACAAATATGTCCAATTTACTCAAAAAACCTAGTTGTATAAGTCGTGTGGAAGCAAAAAAAGGAAATAAGGTCGAAGTTGCACCTATTATACCTAAGCTAACAATAAACATAATTGTATTTAAGGAAAGAAATATCCCAAAAAATAGGACGACAAGTAGCGATGTTTTTCGTACTTTGGCGGGCTGATTGACAGAGGAGTAGAACATGGTGAAGATAATGGTCTCACCGTAGGGAAAGGTAACAAGCAACCAGCCATCTTTTATGAGAGAGGGAATATCCTTTTCAAGAAAAGGTTTTAAGTTTTGAAATTTTACTACATCGGGTGATGCATATAGTGATAAAAATAATACAATAAAGATAACAATCCATAGCGGTAATATTAGCTCAGCTGCCCGTGAAATATTTTCCACACCAGAAAATGCCCCATAGACAAAAATTACGGTCAATGTTATGGCTATGATAAAGGGCAACATATCAGGCATTGAGCTAATCAGTATGAGTTCTGTAAAGTCTCTGATGATTCTCCCTGCTTGATAGGTAAAATATATAATATATAGGATACTCACAACAGAACCTATATAAATGCCAAAAATTTTAGGCATATAGGTAACGGGAGTATCATTAGGGTATTGATAAAATAGTTTTATATACATAAGCTGTTCTATCATACCTACTGGTATATAAAAAAGTAGTACCAACCATGCATCCTGTTTTGCATCAGGCGTGAGGAAAAAAAGTACTGAACTGCCAAATGAAAATAATACCATAGCTGCAAAGAACTGATATGGAGATATTTTTGTTTCCATAGTTAGCCTCCGATTAATAGGTCGGTTTAGATACTACACCTATCCTTTTTATACTAGAATCTACTTCGATTTCTACCTCAAGTTCAGGAAAAACGTCACTCCAATTTTCCTCTAAGACTTTCCATTCCTTAGGATAGTCCCTGTGTATTACTTCACCAAAGTCAAAGATATCTGCATTGAAGGTCCTTTGCGCTGCATATAAAGCTTTCTCCACTTCTTTCTTAATGATTTCATTTTCCATTTGTTCAAACTCTGCTAGTATTTCTGGATTTTTCATAGGATCAAAGTCTCCCGTCATATCCAATATATTTCCTGTATTGTGGATGGTTATCTGTATTATGGGCTTATTATCTTTCATGATAGGTTTTACCGTACTATGTGCAGAAACAAGCTTTATTGTTATCTTATCTTTATTAGATACCGGGATTATAATATTTCTTATTTTAACCTTATCCCGTAGCCATTGAACGCCCCGGATTTCTTCTTCACCCATCATATATCCAGCAAATTTATCTTTTTTAAATAACGCAATTCCGATCATTTTAAATACTTTATCCTTTTGTTCATTTTCATGCAGGCTAATAACACCTGCCATGGGTGATGCCGTTTTGCTGCCTAATGATGTGAAAAATTCTATACTATTAATGACAGGGATATAGCCATAGCTTGATTGTAATTTTAATATGCCATTAATGGCATTCGCAGGAACCGGATCTTCTGGTGTTGTTGTTTTTATTATTTCAGCCGCCTTGCCATTTGTAACAAGAATGGCTATATTCGAGTGAATTTCATAACTTCTTGCAACAAAATCAATAAGTTCAGCGACTCCTGCTTTTGCCATATCTTCACCGATGACGATAAATCTTATATGAGCTAATATTAACTTCTTACCTAATTGTTTCGACAAATGTTCTAAGGCATCAGGTACG
>JAQSXD010000471.1 GCA_029266295.1 Bacillota bacterium
ACCTCGCCGGCCCTTCTTTCCATTTTTTGTAACATCCCAATTAACCTTCGTTCCTTTTTTGTCATCTTTATAGGGAATTATTGTTAACTTGGATTGTATAATTGTATTATTTTATACAATTTTTTAACAAACCTATTCCGTAACCGGGGGGTCTTAAGGTATAATGTTCTGTATCTAATTTTTAATCTGGGGAGGAATATTATGAAAAAGAGTTTAAGCGTAGTCTTGATTATGGTACTGGCTATGGGATTATTTGTAGGTTGCGGAGGCGGAAAAGCAGAAGATCCGTCCGATGCAGGATCGAATGAAGGAAAGGTATTCAACATCGCAACCGATACGACATTTGCGCCGTTTGAATTCCAGAACGATAAGGGCGAGTATGTGGGAATCGACATCGAGATCCTGGCAGCCGTTGCAGAAGATCAGGGCTTTGAGTACAAACTCAATCCATTGGGCTTCAGCGCAGCAGTAGCGGCACTGGAATCCAATCAGACCGACGGAGTTATCGCCGGCATGAGCATTACAGAAGAAAGACAGCAGAAATATGATTTCTCTGAAGCGTATTATGATTCGGGTGTTGTTATGGCCATCAAGGCGGACAATGACACGATCAAATCCTATGACGAACTAAAAGGCCAGAAGGTAGCCGTGAAGACAGGAACCGAAGGTGCGACTTTCGCAGAATCCATCAAGGATCAGTATGGATTTGAAGTTGTTTATTTCGATGAATCACCGCTCATGTATGAAACCGTTAAGACAGGAAATGCAGTAGCATGTTTTGAGGATTATCCTGTTATGGGTTACGGAATCACACAGGGCAACGGCCTGAAGATGGTTACTGATATGGAAAAGGGATCCTCTTACGGATTCGCAGTTCTGAAGGGAAAGAACACAGACCTTCTTGACATGTTTAACGCAGGTCTTAAGAATATCAGAGAAAATGGAACATATCAGGCAATTTTAGACAAGTATATCGCTGCAGAATAAAGAGGAAGAAAAATGGACTTAGGTAAAGTTTTCAGCGAGTTAAACCCGCTGCTTCTGATCGGGCTGAAAATGACCATCGCCGTGACGGTGCTTTCACTGATACTAGCATTTGCCCTCGGACTGGTCACCTGTTTCTTTACCCTTTCAAAGAAGCCGGTGCTCCGCTGGATCTCGAAATTATACGTTGGCCTTATCAGAGGAACTCCGCTGCTGGTGCAGGTGTTCTATATCTTTTTTGCCATTCCGCAGCTGCTGCAGTTTCTGGGATTTGACGTGCGATTGACACCGTTCCTTGCGGGACTGATCACACTGACGTTGAACGCAGGCGCATATATGTCGGAAATTTTCCGCGGTGCCATTAATGCGGTCAATACAGGACAGATGGAAGCAGCAAGAAGCCTTGGTTTGAATCACGGACAAGCTATGAAAAAAGTTATTCTGCCTCAGGCCCTGCGGATTTGTCTGCCGTCTCTGGTCAATCAGTTCATCATCACCCTGAAGGATTCATCCCTGGTTTCTGTCGTTGGCTTTGCCGATATCATGTATCAGGCGAAAATCTATCAAGGACGTACCATGGAGTCCTTTGCAACGTATACCTGGGTCGCTGTGTACTACCTTGTACTGGTTAGCATACTTACTTATATTGCCAAGCAGGTTGAAAGGAAGGTGAGGATATGACCGCTCAGATCATTGTAAACAATCTTCACAAGTACTTTGGAAGCCTCGAGGTACTCAAAGGAATCAGCCTGGAGATCGAGAAGGGGCAAGTGGTCTGTGTCATCGGACCCAGCGGTTCGGGTAAATCAACTCTGCTGCGGTGCATTAACCGTTTGGAGGAGCCTACCCGGGGCGAAATCATCGTTGATGACATTACCATCACTGACCCCAAAGAAGATATCAATAAGGTGAGAAGACATATCGGAATGGTGTTTCAGCAGTTTAATCTGTTTCCCCATCTCCCCGTCAAAGAAAACATTATGATGGCACCGCTGGAGCTCAAGCTGAAGACGAAACAGGAAGCGGAGCAGAAAGCGTTAGAGCTGCTGGAGCGAGTTGGGCTTTCTGAGAAGGCAGACGCAATGCCGAGACAGCTGTCCGGCGGGCAGCAGCAGCGTGTAGCTATCGCAAGAGCCCTTGCAATGGAACCGGATATCATGCTCTTTGATGAACCGACCTCTGCACTGGACCCAGAAATGGTAGGAGAAGTTCTGGCCGTTATGAAAGAGCTTGCTGCCATGGGAATGACCATGGTCGTGGTCACGCACGAGATGGGCTTTGCAAAGGACGTTGCTGATCGGGTCATTTTCATGGATGAAGGAATCATTCAGGAGGAAGCCCCTCCGTCAGAAATTTTCACCAATCCGAAAAACCCGAGGACAAGAGGTTTTCTGGACAAGGTACTTTCCGTATAACAAATAAAATAAAGAAACCAATTACAGGAAAACCCTGCGCACCTGATGCCGCAGGGTTTTTTGATGATGAAAGCGAAATTCGATTTTCATTGAAAAATCCAATAAACTATGGTAATATTGTAGGGCATATGAAATCGCAGGAAAGGAGCATAATAAATGAGTCCGGAAGAATTTATGCTGGAAGCATTTAAAGAAGCAGAAAAAGCTC
>JAQSXD010000472.1 GCA_029266295.1 Bacillota bacterium
TTGATGCCCAGATTCCGAAGATCACGCATCAGTTTTAAGCCGAAGACACGAGCCCGTTCTCCCATCACCGCAATGAATACATCCAGGTGTTCCGGTTCCGGTATGGTGATTCCTGCAGCGTCCATGATCAGCAGCAGCCGTTCAATTCCAAGCCCGAATCCAACTCCCGGAATGGGCGGTCCTCCGATCTGTTCGATGAGGTGGTCATAACGGCCTCCCCCGCAAACGGTACCCTGAGCACCGATCTTATCGGAAACAAATTCAAAAGCGGTCTTTGTATAGTAATCCAAACCTCTCACGATGCCCGGATCAACGATATAGCTGATTTCCATCGCATCGAGATTTGTCTTTAATTCATCAAAAGCAACCTTACATTCATCACAAAGGTAATCCAGCATCAAAGGTGCTCCCTTGACCAGTTCCTGGCAGACCGGTGATTTACAGTCCAGAATTCTCATGGGATTCTTTTCGTATCGTCCTTTACAGGTATCACAGAGTTCATCATATTTGGGAGCAAGAAATGCTTTTAGTATCTGCCGGTAGTTTTCTCTGCATTTGGGACAGCCGATGCTGTTGATCCGCAGCTCAAGATCTTGAATCCCCAGTCTGCTGAGAAAGTCCGAGGCAAACCCGATGACTTCTGCATCGGCCATCATATTGTCCGTACCGAAGATCTCGATCCCCATCTGGTGAAATTCTCTGAGTCTTCCCGATTGGGGTTTTTCATAGCGGAAGCATGGGATGACATAGTAAAATTTTGACGGCTGGACATCTGCGTATAGTTTGTTCTCAACAAATGCTCTTACGACAGGAGAGGTTCCCTCCGGCTTCAATGTAATACTTCTTTTCCCATAATCCTCAAAAGTATACATCTGCTTTTCCACGATGTCGGTCGTATCGCCAACTCCTCTGGCGAACAGCTCGGTATGCTCGAAAACAGGCGTTCTGATTTCTTTGAATACATATCTGCCGCACGCTTCCCGAAAAGCATTTTCTACGTAATGCCATTTATATACCTGACTGGGAAGAATGTCTTTGGTTCCTTTTGGTGCGTTTGTTAACATTCTTTTTCCTCCTCGAATAAGTTGTCTGTCTTTCTCTGCAGCATTTCATCCAGACGTTCCATATAGATTTCATAGTTTGTAACATTGGGAATCCGCTCAAGGCGATTTTCCTCCGGATACCATGCCTTTGAAATGCCTCCGGCCCCCAGTGCAATGATGGTCTGGGCTTCTTCCATGATCCGGATATTGTAGATTCCCTCTGTATTTTCTTTGGCGTAGCCGACGTTTTCAAAATTTCCGGTCATCTGCTTCTGCCGATATAAATAATACGGATGATAACCGTCGCGGTCAAGCATTTCTTTTGCCTGATCCAGCATAGACCTTACCTTTTTCCCTTGTTTATAATTGAATTCGCTGTCGATTTCCTTCAGTTTTGAGGCTCTTTTCAAAGCCAGGGTGTGAACCGTAATATTTTCAGGAGCCAGATCGAGGATCTGCTCCAGCGTATTTACAAAATCAGACTCCGTCTCATCTGGCAGCCCTGCAATAAGATCAGTATTGATCTGCGGAATTCCCGCCGCTCTCGCCATCCGGAATGCTTCTTTGATATCCTCGGGGCTGTGATTTCTTCCAATTCTCTTCAAAGTCGATGCGTTCATGGACTGGGGGTTAATGCTGATCCGATCAATCTTGTACTTCTTGATCACCGCCAGCTTCTCAGGCGTAATGGTATCGGGCCTTCCCGCTTCTACAGTAAACTCTCTGAGCTTGTTTAAATCAAACGCCTCAAAGACATGGTGCAGCAGCCTGTCCAATTGCTCTGGCATAAGGGTGGTTGGTGTTCCGCCGCCGATATAGATCGTTTCCGGATACCAACCTTTTTTCCTCATATTTTCTGCAGTAAATGCGATTTCTTGGTGCAGCGCTTCCAAATATGATTCAATCTGTTCCGGTTTGCCCTGATTAGACGGGAAAGAACAGTATACACACCGGGTGGGACAGAAAGGAATTCCAATATAAAGACCGATCGCTTCTCTCGGACTCTGTTTTACGATCTGTTTCTGGCAATCAACAATATCAATCAATAGCTGAATTTTTTCATCTGTAAGAAAGTAATCCGTACTTAAAATTTCTTTCACTTTTTCGAGACTTTCTTCCCGTACCAGCAGTTCTCCTGCAAGTTTGACCGGCCTTACACCCGTAAGAATTCCCCAGTCGGGTGTTGTTCCGGTAAGTTGTTCCAGTTCTCGAAACAAAAACCGCTTCATTTGATTCTTTAGATTCTTCTCTGGCTTTTCCCCTGTTTCCAGCTTGTTCTTTTCCTTCGGGGTTTCCTTTTTGTCAATCAAGTCTGGACTTCCGGGAACGCAAATCAGCACATCAGATTCTGAGTCTTGGATTGTATCAGTGGTATTTGTCTCTGTTATAAAGATATATTCGCCTGCTTTCAGGAATACCTTAACCAACTCTTCAAGCTCATATTGATTGATTTCCCGGGGCAGCTTTATTTTATACAAAAGGATTGTTCTCCTTCTCAAAACCAATAGTAGTAGGCGCCATATGGCCAGGCAGTACTGTGGTATCATCTGGAAGCGT
>JAQSXD010000061.1 GCA_029266295.1 Bacillota bacterium
CTCAACATTCAGGAATCCATTATCAGATTTATTCCAGCCATAGATTTTGTTTTCAGCAGGCGAATTTTTCAACCGCTTAGTTTCTGTTTCATAGTGTAAAGGAACGAAATAATCCATTGTGCCGCCGTCACGATCCTTTGCAATTTCGATTACATTGGTGGATTCAAATAAGGGGTTATTATCATTCCAGCCAAACATTTGCTTACCAAGCCTTTTAAAGTCATTATTGGCCCTGTGTACTATCAAGGCATTGTCAACGGCATTGCCCAGATCCGCGGTACCGGAAATATCATCAAGCCGGAGGAATCCCATTGCCTTTCTCGGGTGTGCTACGAATAGCACATGAACATTGTGTTTCTTAGCAATCCGCTGCATATCCAGAATAAATGCTGTCTGCGCTTCAAATTTGTTATCTGATAGGCAAAGTATATTGAAAGCCATCAGGTTATCCAGAATCAACAAATCCAGCTTCTTTTCCTCAATAGCCTTTTCAAACTGCTCTGCTACCGCCCGGTAATCATTGCCGTAATCGTTGTTGTACAGGAAGAAATGTTGACCTAACCATTCTGCAATTTGCTCTTTATATTTTCGTGTGACATTGTAATATCCCTCGAACTGTGTAGGTTCCGTATATCCTCTACCAGCTGCCTGCAGATCCATCCATCTCATAAAATTCTTTGGAGCCAACTCCCCGGAGAATATACCCACATTATTCCCAGACTCTACTGCATCCAAGGTCATCTCTGAAATGACACTTGACTTTCCTGAAGCTCTTAAGCCAGACATAACAGTTACATATCCTTTTTTTAAGCCCCTCAGTTTCTTGTCTATATCAGCAATTCCACTTTTTACAAAACGCTCCTCTGGCACCTGGAGATCCAGTATATTTCTCGCCGTGAAGAAAACCGGATTACCTTGGACAGGAACTATGCTTTGTATTGGTCTCTGTTGTACCGGTTGTCGGGAATAAATCTTCCTCTCGTACTCCTGCTGCCGCTTTTCATAAGCATCTGGCTCAAATAGTTTTCTTACGTCTTGCCATGTTTTATCGGAACAAGAATTATGGAAACAGTGAAATCCTATGGCGCCAGACCTAGACTGAAAAATACAAGCATCCTTGCCTTTATGGTTACTATCAAACGGGCATTCGTCTAAAATGAATTTTATGCCATCACTATAACTGCCTCTTCTGTATCTGACATTGTATCGCTGCAGCCAATCTTCCAGGTCGAATTCATTTGGATTATAGTTGTTATACTTCTGCGGCTTCTCCTGCTTTTCAGGTATCATGGATACTAACTTTTCCAGATAAATTCTATCCGTCGGCTCCCGGCTGCCCTCTGAAAGCAAATGGCTGAGCCTATGCGGATTCTGTTCCGTGTTGCTGCCTTTGCGGGCCATGGTTCCATACAATTTACAAATCCGGGAAGGATTGAAATTAGTGGTATCAATTTTCAATTCATCATCACTGAAAAACATATCCAGTGCTGCCAAGCACCCTTTGACCAGTTTCTTGTTATCCTCGTTATTAGCGATCTGTATCCGGTATAGTAGATGGATACCATTACCGCTTAAAGCTGTTACCGGATCATTAAATCCAAGATTCTTCATGAATACATAAATCCGATTGCCACGTTCTTTTGCTTTCTGTAGCTGTTCTTCAGAACTGGAAACACCTGCCGGCCTTTGGGGGTCCACATCTATAAAAAGCCATTTGTATCCCACAATATCATTGTCATTAGTCGTGTTCTTTGCATTCATAACGAATTTTTCTCGCTGCTCCCGGGAATAGCATTCTTCCTTCACCTTGCCCAGGGTTATGTAAATATTACTGTCTGTAGAATTCAACCTGCAAAGCTGATCAACCAATGATTCTGAAGATTTAAAGTATCCACTGTAAACTTTCCGACCATTCGCTTCTAGGCATCGAACCTCAAATAGTTCACCATCAGGCTTGATCACATTTATTGTTTTGCGGATTTCATCAGGTTCAAATAATTTCTGTCCTATTGCCATGTTTCTCCCTCCACAATTTTCTCTTCCTGCGAAGATCCATCAGGATAATTACAATCCAAGTAATCTTCGTATCCTGAATTAAAAAACGTACTTCCGTTCTGTGGCTTCCGCCAAGTCTCTTTCTCCAAGTCAGCCTTGTAACGGTTAATGGCTCTCTCCATTTGGTCATAACCGATATCAAGTAAACGCTTTTTTGCAGCATTAGAAACCTGTCCTTTTCCCCGTTTTAACGGGTACTGCTTCCACAAATTCTCAAACAGTGCATGGGACTCCTGCACGATATGTTTTTTATTTAAATCTTTATCTATATCTAAATCTATATCTATATCTGCGGAAACATTTTGCTTACATTCTGTTTCCATATTGTTATCAAATTGTATACATTTAGATTCCTCTTCTTTTTCATCAATAAAATCTATCCCTTTTTCATAATCCAAAGTATATGACTTGTTTTTCTTTTCATATAGTAGAGATTTTTCTTCCTGATATTGAGTGGGAACATATCTGTCTGATTGAATATAATTGTGCATTTTCCAGTGTTTAATAACAATGACACCATTATCAAATATTAAAACAAAGTGTTTAGCTACCAGTAATTTAAAATCATCTTCACTCGCTCCAATAATTCGCTGTATTCGCTTTGGATTCCCAATAAAACCATCATCATCTGCCCTCATATTCAGATGAAAATACAAACATTGGGTAGATAACGGCATATCTAAAAATGCATCACTATCTACAATTTTCATCGTAAACATTCTTTTTTGAGCCATGTTCACACTCCATTCTCTACCTTTTTTTCAGCTTTCCTTTGAAGATATCTCAGCCTAGCATATTCTCGTTTCTTTTCAGCATTTCTCCTGTAATAATCACTTTGATACTGCTTCGTTTGTTCATAATGAGACGTTACATATTTCCGACATCTTTTGGTATTTTTATTCGTATCATAATTAACCTTTATTTTATCCAGAATTTCTTCCCGGCGACGCTTATAATAAGATTGGTTATATTCATGTCGGTCAACGTAAGGTCTTACACCACGCTTGGCCGCCGTTTGACGGCCGATGTGATAATCTTTTCCAGCGTTCCTATGCAATTTCTCATCATTCCAGGCTTCGTAATGTTCATAATCTCGAGTATTAGATTCTGAAAAATCCTCTGCTTCCAACTGGTCATTTCTACAATCGACGTATGGACAATTAAAGCAATCAGGATAACAACATTTAGGAGGTCTTTTCTGCATAATCATTCACTCCTAACAGTTTCAAAATCTTTGCTCCGGATTCTTCAGGCCTGCAGAAAAGAAACCTGCATCCGTATTTTTCTTCCATTGTCAGGCAGGCTTTTGCCAGCCATTCTCCGGTTGCTGCATAGGGATATTTCTGGACCTTTTTATACCGGGGTTTTCCATTCCCCCAGAAGCCGATCATCTGGTTGCTGTTTGTAAGAACATCAAGCCGGGGATTGTGCCACAAAGACAAATCGTCAACAGAAGTAACCTTGTCGTCATTCTCGACTAATATGTAAAGCCGTATTCCACTATTCTGCGCCCGTTTAAGTCCTCGGTGAAAGAATCCGTGCCGTTTAACATAGAGAGCTTGGAATAAGCTTATTACGCTCTCTGAAACAGAATGTCTGTAACAAATGTCATTAATCTCCTTTTCAGCAAACCGATCAGAATCATCATCACAAATAGCATGAAAGATATCATCAGCAAAATTAGTAGAAATGCATTCCTTTTCAAAGATTTCATTTATCTTTTCTGCAATTTCTTTCTTTGGCATTTGCTTAACCTGAATGTCTCCAATAAGTTCGGCTATATCCTTTTTAGTATCAATACAAATGCTTTGATTCGCGGGAAGAGTATAATCTCCGCAATATAAGGCCGTGCGATTCCAATGAATGCCTACTGACCGGAAGTACTGATGTTTTACCTCATGTTTCTTTTCCTGTTGTCTGGTATCCTCCAGGATTATCAAACCGAACCACCTCCTCGGGGACGATAAACACGCTCACCCTCAAGCCATTTCTCTTCTTCCTTTTGGTCCTTAACCATGCTACGTAATTTATCAATGAATGGTTTATTGGCCTTGTCAGTATAGAATTTTGCGACTCGCTCAAGTTCAAGAGATCTGTCCTTTGCAGCTCTGCGCCTGTTCCGGCTGATATGCCAACGAGTAGTTATTTTGTTACGCTCTTTGCAGTTATTCTCGAATTCAATTGCATGAAGAAAATCTTGTACTTTTTTATCTTCTGCAAACATTTCTGTACATGCTGCCTGATATTCTTTCTGGCAGGTCACCAAATAATCAAGAAAATCTTTTATCACATCGGAAGGCTTTGGTTCTGTTTTCCCTTTCATGTGGACACCTCCTATTAGTTAAATGGTAGACCCTCGTCTTCTACACTATCGGGGATGTTCATGAATCCGTCACCTATCGAGCCAGATGTTCCTGGCGCATTTGCCGGCTGACTTCCGCCGCCAGAAGAAGCATTTTTACCATCAGCAAATTCCTGCTCTTCAACAACAACATCTGTTGTATAGACTTTTACGCCGTCCTTATTTGTATAGCTTCCGGTTTGGATTCTGCCAGAAACAAGCACTCTCATGCCCTGTCGGAAATACTTTTCTACAAACTCTCCACCTTTGTCAAAGGATATACAGTTAATAAAATCTGCTGTCTGCTCATTATTATCCTGACCTCTTCTTTTTTTACGATCTATAGCCAATGTATATCTTGCAATAGCCATAGCTTTTTCGCCCTGGGAATATCTCACTTCTGGATCACGGGTCAATCTCCCGCATAAAATCACACGATTCATATTTATGTCCTTCTTTCTCCGCCGGCCCATCACTGAACCGGCGATAATGTTGTTATGAAATCACTGTAAACTGCGGTAAATCTTCCAGCGCAAAACCAAGATACTTTTTGATATTTCTCATGGCTTCATTCTTCCAAGCGCCGCCATCAGCTTCAAAAATTGCACACTCAACTCCGCGCCCTTCGCTCTGCTTCATACGGAATACAAATGCACTTTCTGGCTGTTCTACCTCAACAAATGTGCGGAACGGACGCAGGTGAACCGGATTAGGGACAATCGCTTCGCCAACGGAAGTAATTCCAGTTTTAATGGTGGCTTTCTGAGTTACACCATCATCGCCGTACTGAGCAATAGACTCATCTTTAACGGTGCCGGCAAATTTCAATAACAATTCTCGATCATCATTTTGGATGAATTTTGATTGTAATGCAATAATGAAGCTCTCATGGTCCATGTACCTGCCATAGCTGAAATCCGGAATCATAGCTGATACATTTACCAGACATTCACGTTTTCGATCTCCATCAAGGCAAGAAATCAGCCTAACCTCCGTGGGGGAAACCACCTGCACCAGCATCTGATCAGACATTTCGTCATTAAATGCTTTAGCATAGTCGATAAGTCCGGTAAGTGTATTCATTTCAATGGCTGCCGCCCGGAGATCATTATCTACTCGATAAATCTGCTTATCGGTATATGTATCTCCATTAATCGTAAGAAGATTTGCTTCACTTAATCCAACTACATACTGTAATGCCTCTCTTGTCATATCCATAATTCATATCCTCCTTAAGCCTGTTTGGCTGCTCTCAAATCAACTACTTTGCCATCTGATTCTTCTTTGATTTCTCCGGTATTTGGATCAACGGTTTTTCCATCGACCTTTAAATCTCCCTGCGGAGTCTGGTAGTCTTTCAAGGACATCTGTCCACGAAGCTGTTTCCCATATTCCTGGGCAAATGTTTCACCAGTTTTCAAATCCTTACCTATTGCCATTCTGGTAGCAATTGGAGCAACCGGAGCCGTTTTTGTTTCAACGGAAACATCAACTTCTGCATCGTCACGGTCTTCATTCTGCTGCAAAGTGACCTTAACAGTGATAGCCCTCTTATTTTTCCACGGGGTATTGGGATCCTGCATATTCTCCAGAACCTTTCCCATAGCTGCATCAAACTTCTCCTGCAGGGCACCGCCTGCTAACTCTTTTAAATTTACTTCTGCCACGATATCTTCCTCCATAGGCACTTATTGACAAGTTACATTTATTTCAACCCGGGTTAAAAACGTCTTATAGTTTAGGGACTTTGCGGTCCCATCTATCTGTAATTTCTCAACATTGTTTTCATCTTTTTAAGTATTCTTTTTTCTACGCGGCTTACATATGATTGTGAAATTCCAAAACGTTCAGCAACCTCATGTTGCTTATAACGCCGCGTCTCACCAATGCCGTATAGCAAGCAGATTATTTTACATTCCCTATCCGGAAGAGAATGAATGGCATCGATAAGTGCCTTTATTCTTTCTGCTTTTTCAAGTTTATCCATATCCTCGTCCTCGTAACTTAAAGTATCACCGATAGTTAAAGGAGTTTCATCTGTACCTGGGATTACAGTTTCAAAAGATACAGTATGCGAATATTTTTTAATTTTACGAATGTACATCAAAATATCATTGTGAATCACCCTTGTAGCATATGTGGCGAAGTTAATGCCTTTTTCTATATCAAAGGTGTCAGCTGCCTTAATTAATCCAATCATCGCTACAGATTCATAGTCTTCTTCAAAGCTGAACTTCTGCGCTACAGAAATGGCCAGTCTTATATTATTCGTGATTAATTTTTCGCGGCGCTCGACAGGACTCATAGAACGTAATATTTCAATCGAATTTTCAGCTTTTGAAAACTTAGGGATTGTTTTATTCTCTTTCCAAATCGTAATAGATCAGCTCCTCATTATCAGGGATCGGGCAAACATCATCTTTCCATTCCAGTGGCTTAATGCTCGACCAATGCTTTGTACCAGTATCATATAAACCAATAATTCTCAGAACCTCTTCTGTATAACACCGACTGTCAATTAGAAGACGGTCAGAACGGTCATGCGCCCGATTATCAAGTTTCTCCATAAGAAAATTATTCAATTTCCTAACATCACTCAAATCTTTCTGTGATGGTTTATGATGTAAGGTATATGTAATTCCATTTACCTCTTGTAGGACAGCCCTATCAGCCCATCTGGCGGTCTTAAGGCAAGAAGTGTAAAGCCAAAGCTTTCCCTTATAACCACTCTCCCTGAGCCGGTGAATCATTTCCACCACTCTGGGAGCAATCTCCATAGGCTCGCCGCCGGTAATAACAAGCTCTTTATATTTTAATAAGTCCTCAAATTTAACCGCCGGTACATCACCGATATGCTCATTACAGCAATTCGGGCAGTTCCGGGGACAATCGTATGTAACAATTACTCTCGCTACGTCTTTCATGAAACTCCTTTCATCAAAACGGATCTTTATTTATCTCAACAGCAAGCCCCGGCACCGCACAATCCACATTAACGTTCCTACCCGTTATTTTCTGCATTTCATTGATAAAGTACTTACCAGCACTCGAGCCGGCTCCCAGATGGCACATTATGACGCTTCTTAGGTTCTGTGTCAGGTTTGCCTTAATGGCCCCGATACAGGTTTCCATGGAGGCATGTCCAAGGAGCTTATGCTCATAGTTCGGGATATCCTTATCAATGAACTGTTCCTGATAATTCGCTTCAATAAGGAAATGCTGAATCTGTTGCTTTTTAAAGTTGTACGGTATGTACTCATAATCTGTGGTAAACAGCAATCTACCCACTTCCTTATGCTCAATCAGATATCCATAGTTTGGTGTTCCATTATGGGGGACATAGAAAGGAATGACCTTGAATCCTCCTATCCGGACCGCCTTAAACTCTGGGAGACTGTAAAACTGTGCTCCGGTGATATCTTCAATAGCTTGTTTTGTTTCTTCATTGGTGAACACCGAGATTCCGGCTTTTAGAAAATCTTTAGTATATTTAGAATGATCTGAATGCCCATGTGTGAGCAAACATCCTTTTATCTTTAGAATCTGCCAGTCAATGGCTTTTTTGATTTCTTTAAACGGACAACCACATTCCAGAAGTAAGATTTCATTTTCTGCTATGAGGGCATATCCATTTCCTTTGCTGGAACTGCCAATTACTTTTAGTTTCATTCCAGCATCCCCAGTTCCTTTATCCCTACCATATAATTCGGAGGTATAGGCAGCTGTCCTGAATATTTTTCTATCGGCTTCCATAGGTGTAAGCAGTTTTTGAGGTTGTTCACATAATTATCCATAGCCGGGTGATACTGCACTACTGTTTCTTGGGAATCCCAGAACATATCTTTGATAATACACATTTCATCCCATGTTGGAACCCGGCGAGGATTATTCATGCTTACATGTTCCCACCCATCGGCATAACTCCAGACTATGGTACAATTATTAAGGACACCTTTTGTAAATCCACCTGTACCTCCGTCAAAAGTTTTTTGGATAACTTCAAAATCATCTCTGTTTCCAAGTTCTTCATAAAGGCGTTTTAAGTTTTTCATGCATCCACCTCAATCTCTTCGTCAGCTGGGAAGCGAAATACACGCGGAAGCATATGATATTCAACGCTGCTATCCGTGCCTGCGCGAACTATTTGTCCGCCGACCATGGATTGCTTAAATTTCTCCAAGTCTACCGGATCTACGCCATAATCTGAAATAATAAGGCTTGGCATTATGCCGACATATTCCCTATGTAACATTTCCATAGCTCTCTGAGCCTTTTCCGGAGTAGAATATTCTCCCATAAAGAATGAACATGTACTGCTATTAGTTGACGGAATTTCAGCTGTAATCATGCCACCTCTAACGGATATGATACACTGCTCATATGGAGTGTCATATTTGCCGGTCTGTGAAACAATTCTCATATCTATCCCTTTATCCTTTCTATCTGGCGATTCAGTTTTGCTGTTATGTATGGCTGAATTTTCTCTGGTCCCATTAAGTGAGTGATTTGGTCAACCATGATTTTTACATCTGCCAATTCTTCATATAGATGATTTTTGCAGGCGGGGTCAAATGGATATCTGGTCAATTTAAGAGCTGCCTGTCCCAGTTCACAGCATTCCTCTGCCAGAATAGGAAGCTGTTTGTCTAAGCCGTAAATATTGGCGATATACTCAATCTTTTCCTTATCTGTCATTAATGCTCCTTACGCCCAATCAGGTTTCTGCGGCTGTGCTGTCGGTGCTGTTGCTTGCTCCGGTTCAGATTCAGTCTGTTGCTCTTGAACTTCCAATTCATCTGCAGGAACTTCATCCTGTTCAACCGGATCAGATTCCTCTTGCATTGGAAATTCCTGTGCATTTGCATAACTCTGAACATCATAGGCTACATTCTCTGCAACAACATCTGCCGAGTCAATATCTTCTGCCTTATCCGCTGCTTCAATGGTAAATACATCACCGTACTGCTGCACAATCTGCTTGCAAGCTCTGGAAGTTACTGTTTTCTTAACCATCATGTCAGTAAACTCCGCATGAGTACCGCTGTTTTCCTTGTAGCCGTAACCTTTCTTCCATGCGGTTTTAATCTGATTGATATTCATCACTTCCATGTATGTACTGCCATCATCGAGGATAACGATGCAATAGGCGCCTTTGATTTTAGTTAAATCAATATTCTCAAAGTCCTGTGTATGTTCATCAAGTATCTTCCGACCATTTTCAATATGGTATTTGAATGTATCTCCTTCATAGATGACCTCGGCATTGATATCTTTTGCCCCGTATCTATGTGCCATAGCTTTATGTCCATGATAGGATACCTGACACTGTAACTTACCGCCGTAGGCTATTGGATAGCACTGCCGCTTCTGCATTGACAGGCCCATTGTCACCATGTCCATAAGCGCATTTGCAATACTTGCCTGAGAACAAGTTGACAGCACTTCTTTACCGTTCCTGTCCTTAGTTTCTTTTAAAATTAGATATGCACCCATCAAAGCATTTGTAGGATTGTAATCTGCCGGGAATGTAAGCCCATATTCCTGCTTCTGTTTCAACTGTGCATTTAACCCGTCAATGAAAGCATTATTTACTACCAAAGCTGCCTGCTGTGTTCCGGTCGCCACTACTTCCTGTTTTGCCATTTTTATTTATCCTCACTTTCTTTCCTGATTGCTCTATAGAAATGTTTTTTATCCAAAATTCCTAATACACTTCTTACTTGCCAACTTTTGATAACCTCGATATGCTTTGGAGTCTCCGCCATTCCTACAAAAACATATTCCTGTTCCATAAGCTCTTTAAAATCTGATATAGGTTGACCTATTTCAAACTTCCTTTGAGATTTTAAATATTCCCTATGCTTTCTGAGATTTTCACAGTCATGACATGGGGCATTATAAGTCGGGAAATGCCTACCTTTAAGTTCCAAACTCAGAGCACAATACCTGCAAGGATTCTGTTTCATGACTCCTTCACTCTCTCAAACTCATAAATACTGTTCATGGTCTCAATTTGAATCCGGTGTTCATTTTTACCAATATCCATTACACAGCTCGTTCTTAAAGAATAGCCCCGGTAATCGGTACAATCAGTTTTAGCAATGTAATTTATAGTCATGGGTAGTCCAAAGCGTGCCTCTGGTTCTTCACAAATCCGACCTATTCTTTCCGGATACCGCCCATCAGTTCGGGGTGTACCATCTTTATGTCTGATCCCAATGATCCTGTACTTCTCCATTTAATCACCTACCTCTTTAATCTCGGTCAATCACAATATGACCAGTTGCAGTGAGGACAGCCAGTAATTAGCTCACTCCCAGCCTTTTCAATCGATATCCCCTTGGATAAATTTCCCATACGATTTTTGCCTTCAGCATAAATTTGCTGATTACATTTCCAGCAAATACCATCTTCAGGAGCGAAATGAGGATAGCTTTCTTCTTTGCAATAACATTTCTGTGCCACCAGGGAATCAAGAACATTGAAACGCTCACCGGGTTCTTCTTTTGATTCAGAAACCACTTTTCCGACAATCGTCTTTACTTTATCCCGGAAGTCTTCAATCTCACTTTCCGGTATATCAACTTCGGTAATAACTCCCTTTGCAGAAGAATTTATCTGAACCATATCCCCTGTAGATACCGTTTCCTCTGAAAAATATGTATAGGCTTTACCACTGGGGATTTCTCCCTTTAAAAACTGCACTTTGATAATCTGCATTTAGATTCCCTCCATTTCCTTTTTAAGGCTTCTGATGCGTTCATCAATGCTACTTTTAAATTCATTGATTAACCGCTGCATGCTTAATGTCCCAATTTCATCATTACTAACAATCACACCTTTTCCAGAAGCCGTTTCAAACTTAATCAAATAACACTCTGGTGGCAAATCTATAGAATTTTTTAAATCAGTTAACTGTCGAATCTGCTGCATTATAAGCTCAGCTTTTTCAAATTGAGAAATATTCACCTTATGATCCCCTCCATTCCCTTGTTCCAACATTTCTACTATCTTTTCCAGATGCTTCATATCATCATCTTTCAGTCGATTGGCCGCAGCAATGAATACTTTTATGGCATGAATAAACTCCGATATACGAATTAAACTGTCAGCGTCCATTATGCAACCTCAATCATCAGCTCTTTATTATCTGCTCTGCTCATGACAATCAACTGACTGTCACATACTGGCAGCCGCCATGGATCAAGACTCTCTCCATCATCAAGAATAACAGGGCATTGAATGCCTACTATCTTCTGAATAGTCAGGGCAATTATCATCATGGCTTCTATCTTTCTGCCATGGTTTGCCGTATTATCATGGATCTCATATCCATCAATTCTCGGTACGCAGTAATCTTTCTTATATCCACCGTTTTTGGCAAAGGCAAACAAATCCCATGTCACCCTGCCGCCGAAATAGCTGTTGATTGAATCAACCAGAAGTTCATTTTTTCTCTGATCAAGCTGATCCAATAAGTCAAGAATTTTCTCGCAGTCAGCTTTTGACTGTTCTTTCTGCAGCTGCTCATTGCGGAGAAAAGATAACCGTTCTTCCAGTTCGACATTCTTAGTTGTTCTGGAAATCTTCTCTTTTACAGAATCCAATTCAGCCTGTAACTCGGCTTT
>JAQSXD010000062.1 GCA_029266295.1 Bacillota bacterium
ACTCAGTAACTTAGCAGCCACCTGCATTCAAAAGCCCAGATATATTTCGAATTTAGCAGAAGCTGATTTTGATTTGCTTTTGTAAACGTATCAAGCACGCTTCAAGCTGTTTGATCAACGCTAGTTTCGTATCAAAGTCAATTTCCGTTCCTTCATGGGACACATTAGCCGCCATACCAAAATAAATATTGATATCCGTTGCCCGCTCAATCAAAAGAACCGCAAGCTGGGAAGCGGCATCTGTCTCGCGGCAAAGGTTGAGCAAAACCATCGGATCCTCGAGATATGCGGTGCAGAGTTCCAATACCTTTTTCAGTGTGAGGATTCCCTCTGTCACATAATCGACCCCATCCATCTGAGACATATATGGAACGTTTCCGCTACTGCTCTCCGAAATCATACGCAGCGGTTGATTCAAGTATTTGCTCACCGCGTGTGCGGTGCTTCCGCCGCAAACCACTCTAATCCCATTCTTAGAAAAGAACAAATTCATGATGCTATCATCTTCGTTTTGATTTTCCGGCGGTCCAACCATCATGTTGACAACCTGCCGGCTTCTGATTTTTACCACAAGCACAGAAGTATCGTCATCCAAAGAATTTTCGCTCAGTACCTTGCATCCATCTGCAATTCTTGCAGCGATCCTTGGAGCAGACAGTTCATTGGCTTCAAGTCTTTCCAGAAATTCAACAAGTTCATTGGTACCCCATCCATTTTCTGCAAGTTTTCCAATCCCTGCATTTGTTACACCGTCCGTCATCAGGACAAGGATGTCGTTCTCCTGAAGTGGAACACTGCTTTCATGGATTTCCTTTTCACCCACAAAGCGCACCTGAGTCTCATATACAAGCCGTTTTCCATTTCTCAGCACGATGGCACTGGGGTTATCGTACTGCACCAAATGCGCCACATTTCTCTCTAGCTGCAGTACCGTAAAGGTGGAATAGGCCAGCTTTCTCGTTCTGCAGATGGGAAGCGAAGCGGCGACGGTTCCAACACATTCATCCAATGGAATATCGTGAGAGAGCATTGTACCCAGAATCGTAGCGGTCAAAGTGGAAAGAATATTCGCTTTAACGCCGCTGCCTAACCCATCCGAAAGAACAAATACCTTTTTATCGTTATTTTCAAACAGCCGGAAGAAATCCCCGCAGATTGGCTCACCAGTTTTATTGATACAAACGCAACCTGTCTCTATAAAGTGCATCTGTCGTTCAAACATGCTTTTTCTCCTTCATTCGGATTCACTCACATCGATTCTTCATCATCATCCATCAAAATGGTTCCTTTGAGATCATGAATTGCAATCTGGGTTTCTGCCGCTGTTTCTCCCAGAATGGAGGCGATCTCATGCACAATGCGAAGCTGCTTGTCTACGATATCATCTGCCATAGCGGCTGCCTGTATTTTCTTTTTCATGATGAAATTTTTCTTCTGGCGTTCCGCTGTGATGTCCTTCATGATACAAACCACCATACTGCTGGCTTTATCGAAGACAAAGATCTGATTCAAATAAGCATTATATTCTGCAAGATATGTGTTTTTTTCGTAATGATCCTTATCGCTTGTGAGAAGATATACAAAATCAAATTCATCGAGAATGCGCGATACCGGCTGGCCGTTAATATCCTCTTGCGCCAGTCTGAAAATATTACAAGCAGCGTTATTAATATGCTGAACCTTCAAATCCATATCCACTGCCAAAATCGCATTTGGCGTGATGTTCATAATCTGATTGGAGAAAGACTCTGCACGTTCCTTCATAAATGGCAGGCACATATTGATCTCCGCCTTACCGAAAATCACTGCGACCGCTTTATCACGGCAGGATTCGTAGCCGCACATGCTGCAGTTCAATTCATCCGCTTTGCTGCGCTTGCCCATCTTTTGCAGTATCCCTTTGATCTGAGCTTCAGAAGGTTCCGTTCTGCAACCCTTCTCGGAAGTAGTAAAAACCTGCTCCATCACAGCAGCGCTGCTTAGATTATAATCCTCGTCATAAACAGGAGGTAAGACATGCTGATCCATTCTCATTCTTGAACAGAGCAGAGAAAATCCCTTTTCCCGGAAAGAAGGGCCTCCGATACAGCTTCCTTCGCACAGGCTCATTTCAATGAAACAACTGGACAGTGCTCCGCGTTCAACGTCCCTTATCGCTTCCACACAAGCTTGGTATCCGCTGACCGATAGGTAACTATGGTGATCCATTCGCCTCATAGTAGATAAGATCCCACCATGAATCGGAAAATTTCTGGAAAGATATTGTTGCTCAAGGTCAGAATTCTTTTGATCTAGCTGAATTCCCTCTTCTTCAAAAAGTGATGCCAGTTCCTCAAAGGTTATGGTATAGTCAACGAGTGAGCCATGTTGATACCGCTCTGCTTTTTTGGAGATGCAAGGAGAAATGAATACAATCAGCGCATCAGGAAATCGTTCCTTAAGGATTCTGGAATGGATTTGCATGGGAGTCAGCACCGGTGCGAGATTGGGAATGCTGCTGCGATAGTATTTCCGGATCAATAGATTTACAGAAGAGCAGCAGGAGGATATTATAACCCTTTCTGGCTGCTCCTCAATCATTCGCTCATACTCAGATTTGACGAGATACGCACCTTCCGCTGTTTCATAAGCATCAGCAAATTTTAATTTCAGCAAGGCTGTGTGGAGCGATTGAAAGGATACGGAAAAATAAGCAGCAAACGACGGCGCTACACTGGCAATCACCTGTCTGCCATTTCGTATTGCCTCTCTTACTGTTTCCGTTTCGCTGATGGCGCCTTTTGTCTTCTGAGGACATACGATGGTGCAAATCCCACAGAGGATACACTCCTCTGTTTGAATCTGCGCATAATGATTCTTAACTTCGATTGCCTTTACCGGGCAATATCTGACGCATTTATAACAGTTTTTACAATTTACCTTTTCAAATTGGAGAATGTTCATATTTGCCCCCTTATTTTAAGCAGGTTTTCAGTACCCTCGCCTTGAACAGATCTGCAACATTGCTCATACCAACACCTGATATGATTTCATCATTTATTTTTATGGTTACTCCGTCCCCGCAGCCGCCGAGACAAAAGGCTGGCTGGAGGCAGACCTTACCCTCCAGCCCGTTTTGCCCGATCAAAGATTTCAACTCTTTCATTACGTTATAGGAGGATCTTTGGTGGCATGAGCTGCCGATACAAACATATATAATCATTTGTGATAATTTGCCTTTCTGTAGTTCGTTCTAGTTTTTGTCTTCGTTTCTTTTCGTAAAAGTATTACAGTGCATTTTCATCAAATATAGAGATGGCGTCCGCAATGGTCTTCTCAATCGCAAGGTGGCCGTAATCGCCTACCAGCTTTTTATCTTTTGAACTGTGAGAGAGGCAGGCAGGTCCGCCAATACAACCCCCTTCGCAAATCATTCCCTCAATAAAATTCTCGGATAGTACACCCTTATTTGCTTTCAGCAGAGCTGACTTACATTCTGATATCCCATTGCAGGAGATCGGTTTATAGTCAAACTGCTCCTGAGTAATTCCATGTTCCTTTAGTGCATGCTCAACAGCGGTTGCAAGACCGCCGGAGTGAGCGAAAATACGCCCGAAGTAAGAAGCATTGTCAAGAGGAGTTTCTGACATGGCCTCAAGCTCTATATCCTTCGCACTGAACATAGCCTGCATCTCCTCAAAGGTCAGGACACAGTCCACATAGTCTTTCACAGTTTCATTCTGCCGTTCTGCTTTTTTTGCGATACAAGGGCCTATAAAAATGACCTTTCCCGTGGGATCCATCTGCTTGATTACCTTGGAGATTTGCGCCATAGGAGAAAGGTTGTGAGAAATATGCTGACTTAGTGCCGGATAATTTTTTTCGATATAGCTGACGAATGCTGGACAGCAGGAGGATGTCAGAAAGCCCTTTTCTGCAAGCTCTTCCGCTTCCATAGACGCAACCATATCTGCCCCGAGGGCCGCTTCAATGACAGAATGAAAGCCAATTTGCTTAATGGCTGTGACCGCTTTTCCCGTAGTGATTTCGGGCACATTGGCATACTGGCTGACCAGAGATGGCGCTACAACTGCATAAATCTTGTATATTTTATTATGATCAGATTCGCGGATCATGCGGATTGCCTGGGTGATATAAGACTTGTCCATAATTGCTCCAAAGGGGCAATGATAGACGCAGGCGCCACAGGAAATGCACTTATCATCCTTGATGACTGCTTTTTTCGTGTCTTTATCGATAGAAAGGGCATTTACCTTGCAGGCATTGACACAGGGACGTGTTTGTTTGACGATTGCACCATAGTAACAATGAGAGATACAACGGCCGCATTCGATGCACTTACTCTTCACAATTTCGGCTTTTCTGTTCACAAAGATGATCGCATCCTTGGGACAGGAGTTAGCGCATTTGTGCGCTATGCATCCACGGCATGACTGGGTGATGTGAATCCCTTCAACGGGACATTCATCGCATGCAATTTTTAAAACCTCCACCATATTTGGTTTTTTTGCATCTCCGCCGAGCGCCAGTTTTACACGCTCTCCGACGATCGCCCGTTCCTTATAAATGCAGCACCGCATCCGCTCTGCGCCCTCTGGTATGATCACCGATGCCAGATCGAGGATATTCTCAGCAGTCAGTTCATTATCAAAAGCAAGTTTGGCAATTTCACGGAGCACGTCATGTTTCAATTGCTGTACATCATTATCAAAAAAATCCATAATGTGCACCCCCTTTCTATTTTATTTTACCGATCAATTGCCATAAGATGAAAGCTAAAAAAGGCATACTGCTATGACGCAGTATGCCTTTATGGAATAACAGGCTGTTTTTCTTTACGGTTTTACACGGAGATCATGTCCCTAACCCGATATAGATGACTCAGGAATTTACGGTCCGTATCCGTCATTTGGTACGCTTTCGGACGAATCAATACATCGCGATAAAGGTTATCTTTTACGAAAACGTGTTTCTGTACTAAATGGTATCGCTTTAGCATCTCTTTTGGGATAGGCGATACCCACATGTACGTATTCCAGACATCTGATAGTACATCAAACTGACTGCCACGATCATAAAGCTCAATCGTTTTTCCGCTGCTTACGTTGTGCATCGGCTTTTGGATTTCACTTGTAGACAGCAACGGGATCGTATAATCACCATGGACAATTTCAATAAGATCAACAAAATCCTCAGGTTTTAACTGTTCCTGATCTGCCAAAGGACTCTTTTCTGACATCAGCGCCAGATAATCAAACTCAAGCAGCATATCTCCGTATAGATCCAGGTCTGCCAGAAGCTTATTGTAATATCGTTCGTACTCTACCGCATACCGAATGATACCCAGACTGTGCTTCCGTGAAGAGATATTCTGAATTGTCTTCATCGAATTGGTTTCATAAAAATTGATCTGAATCTTTTGGGCACCGGAAATCTCGCTTGCGAACCGGGAAAAGGCAGTGGAAATGTAGCTGGCCCGCGGTACAGAAATTCCAAAGTAATGGATCATCTCCTCAGCTTTGTACCTTGCTTCAACCATTTCAAATTTTTCAAGAATCTCCTTGGTGGAAAGCAGAAAATCATTTCCCTCCTTTGTGAGTGAAACACCCTTGGAAGAACGTCTGAAAATAGTAATTCCCAGCTCTTTTTCCAAGCTGATAACCGCTTTGCTTAAATTGGGTTGATTCATAAAGAGATTCACTGCGGCTTGGGTCATGGATCCCGTCCTGGCAATCTCAGCCACATATTTCAGATCTGATATATTCATACGATCTTTCCTTTTATACTAGTACATCGGAGACTAAGTTTCTGACATTTAAGCTTGTCTATTTTCCCGATAGCACTAGCGCCGCGCTTCCAAGTAAATATTTCTGTCTTGCTATTAACGGAACAGCTTAATTACGCCGGTGCTGTTCAGGTGGCGGAGCAGAGACAAGGTGATGGGAAAACCAAACAGTCCGATGACGCCAAAGAGCTGAACACCGACAAACATACTGATCAGTGTTACCACAGGATGAAGTCCGATCTGGCTTCCAACAATTTTAGGTTCCAATATATTTCTAATGACTGTAATGGCCAGATAAACCGCCAAAAGTCCGATTGCCATAGAGTAATTTCCCTGTAACGCAGTGATGATCGTCCAGGGGATCATGATTCCTCCTGTCCCCAAAACAGGCAGTATATCAAAAATAGAAATGATCAATGCAATCAATATCGAATTTTCTACACCGATGATGCTAAGCCCGATAGAAAGTTCAATAAAGGTGATGGTCATAATTAGTGCATAGGACCGAATGCAAACAAATAGTGTTCCTACGATATATTCCTTGATCTGAATCACCAATTCTTTGCCTTTTCCTGAAAACTGGCGCAGAATAAAGCCCACCAGCAGATCATAATCTCCTGCGATAAAGAAGGAGGAGATTACCATCAGAAGCATTTTAACAAAGAATACCGGCAGGGATGAAGCGATACCGGAAATCCCGCCGACAGCAAAAACGGAAAGGCTGGAAATCAAATCTCCCAAAGACTGTATGAAGTGATTGAAATATTCGTTGATAATCGTGATCAGTGCTGGGTCCAATTGGTAAACTTCCTTCTCAATCTGCTTATACATGGAGATCAGGAAAGGTTCCATCTGAGTGGTATAGATCGCCGGCAATCGAAGCACCAGATCCGTAGCGGTTGAAAACAGCTTAATCCCGATTAAAGCAATAAACGTACCGATGGTACAGTAAAACAATAGTACGAAAAAGTAGGCGATCGGCTTATAAGGGATTCGCAACAGATCGGAGAAGAACTTCGCCGGTCGCCTGAGGATATAGGCAATGACGAAGGCTGCTATAAAAGGAGCGATCAATCCAAGCCCATATTGAAGCAGCAGATAAACCGCTCCAACGATAAACCCATAATACATAAAACTAACTATAAATCGAAATCTCTTTCTATGATCCATATCGCTTCCTCCGTTTGTTCCATGAAAAAAAGTGGCTGACGACGCCACTTTAATCAGGAAATCCCTGTTGTCAATTGAGCCTCTTTGCCTTCATTATAGAGGATAAAAACGAGTAAAGTCAATCACCTGTTCTTTTTTTCTGCTTTCTGCATAGTCATTAGTATGCAATTGAAGCAGATTCCATTAAATATAGAAAGTCGTCGTAAAGTTAAGTCGACTTTTCAGAGAGGTTTTTCATGTATTTTTATGAATGGGGCGTTGATTCATCACAAAGTGTAACGGAAGATACATTTCAGTGTGTGATACGAAATTTGGGTTATCCAAGATTCTGGGGACGCTACCTTACCAGAGTTTCCGGTGTTTCAGAAGGGCTGTCGGAGCAGGAAGCGTTCTTTATTCACAGCAAGGGAATAAAGATCTTACCAATTTATAATGCATTTCGAGAAGCAATCGGATATCTGAGAGGCATTGAAGCGGCAGAAGATGCGGTATTTCATGCGCAGTCATTGGGAATCCCCATAGGGACACCATTGTTTGCCAACATTGAGCGTTTCTTTGGTATTGATAAGGAATGGATTCTAGGATGGACAGAAGCCATCGTAAGGCGAGGATATGTCAGCGGTATCTATAATGATCCGGTTACGGGAGAATTTAACCAAGCCTTTTGCAGTGCTGTGAACCAAAATGAAAGGGTAAAGCAGCTTACAATATTATGGAGTGCAGAACCGGAACTGGCTCCAAGCGGAGCCTGGGATTCACCAAGTTACCGCCCGGCCGTCCCCGCTTGCGGCGGAAACGTACCGGTATGGCAATACAGCCGAGATACAACACAGTGTCCCGTAGATATGAATTTAGCAGAAGATTTGTTTGTTGGTATGTTGTGGTGACCACACCATTTCCCTTCAAAATTTACTGTAATTCAGGAGCAACAGCATCGACGAATATTTTTGCAATGCGCGCATCAAATTGACTCCCTGAATACTTCTTAATTTGATTGATTGACTCTTCTTTTGATAAAGCCGTGCGATATGGTCTGTCACTGGTCATCGCATCATAGCTGTCTGCAATCGATACAATCCTGGACAAGATCGGAATTTCTTCGCCGCGGAGACCTTTTGGATATCCCGTTCCATCCCAACGTTCATGGTGGCACAAGGTTACATTTGCAAGCTCCTGCATATCATCGGAAGAGTTTAGTATTCGAAAACCAATCTCCGGATGCTTTTTTATCTCATCATATTCTTTCTGCGTTAAAGCCCCAGCCTTATCCAGTATGCTCCCTTCCACTCCAATCTTGCCGATATCATGCAGCAATCCCACCGCTTTCAATTTATTTAGCTCCATTTCGGACAGCTGCAATGCTTTACCTATAGATTGACTGATATTGCTCACTCTTTGAGAGTGTTTTTCTTCTCTGGGACTTTTCTCATGGAGTGTATTGATGACTGTTTTTATAATGCTTCCCCGCAGACCTTCACTTTCCACAACTTTATTCTTATACATTTGATTTTCTGCACTTGTCATTACTTCCTGCATGTTCCGCTTGGGATCTTTCTTTACATCCCAGCCAAAGGAAATATGGATGCTGACATCATTAATCAGCACCTGAGAACAGTTCTCACGGATGCGTTCAACCAGCAAAGCAGCCTCTTCCAGATCAGTCGAAGGCAAGAGAATCACAAACTCATCTCCGCTCCAACGGAGAATGATATCACTTGGCCTGCATTCCGAACGAATAATATCTGCGATTCTTTTTAAAAGCAAATCCCCCTGCTTGTGTCCAAATGCATCATTAAACAGTTTAAACCCGTTTACATCTCCTACTATAATAGATAACGGCAGATTCACATCCTTCTCCAGCCTTTGTATTTCTTCCTCATAGTACCTTCGATTAAACAAGCCTGTCAATTGATCATGGTAACTATAGAAACGAATTTCTTCCTCGGCACGTTTCCGCTGAGTGATGTCTCTATCAGCTGAATAATAATATCTGCCCTCTTTGATACAACTCCATTCAAGATAGCGATACGAGCCGTCCTTATGCCGGAATCTGGGAGTGAATCCGATATTTTTACCAGTTTCCTCAATCTGCTTCATCACTTGATAATACCCGTATAGATCATCTGGATGAAGATAATCCTGATAACGCATTACTTTCAGATCCTCTTCAGTGTATCCCAACAGTTCCTTCCAGGCTTTGTTAAATCGATAGAAATTGCCCCTGATATCCGTTATACTGAATAAATCGGAAGAAATATCGAAAAACTTATTGATCTCCCTGCTCTTTTCCTCCAATTCAAGGTTGAGCTTTTCAATTTCAGTTTCATGCCGAATCCTTTGGTTCAACTCTCGCTGAAGTTCCAAATTATGCTTAGCGTATCTTGAGATCATTTGAGCATTTTGAAATAGGAATTTGCTGACGCTTTCAAATTGCGTTTTCGACATTCTTTTTACTCGCGCCAATCCTCTCTGAAATACATCGTCAGGAAGGCCGATGGATTCAGCATAAGCTTGCAGCGGTTCCATTGGCTGATCTTCATCAAAGATCTGTCCAATCAGCCAATTTGCAATATGTTTGCCTTCCACAATAATACTGGCTCCCGCATCCAATAATCCGCCGCTGTAACACCGTTGAAGAATCGGGCCGTCTTCATTGGTTTTACCGATGATCGCATCGGAATTCTTGCAGTGAATCAAACCTTGCTCCGTTCTTCTGATCTCGTTACACAAGTCGCAAAATCCGCTGGGCGCCGTGATTGGTGTTCCATCAGGCTCAGTAATGATGGAAGCAACACCCGTTGCTTCCGAAAATAAATCCTGGATTTGTTGAAGTTCCTCGATATCAAAATAATCGGAAAAGGAGTACTCTGATTTTTGAAGTTTACACTCCGTATCATGATTCACTGCGTATCCCATTTCTCTCACCTTCTAAAATTTATCTATTTCCAACAATTTTATGTCGCTGCTAAAGTCTCGCAAACGGAACCTGCCTACCATTTCTTTGAGCATTTCAGCCTGTCCGGATAGTTCCTCGCTGGATGCAGCACTTTGCTCTGCCGTAGCAGCATTGTTCTGAACAACATGGGAAACCTGATTCAGACCGGTATTGATCTGAGCAATTCCCATGGCTTGTTCATTGGATGATTTTGCGATGGTCGTAATAACATCTGCGGTTTTTCCAACACCGGAAACGATTTCCTTCAAAGCCTTTGCAGTATTGTTAGCAATTTCCGTTCCTGCCGACGACTTCTGAATGGATCTTTGAATCAGTTCGGTGGTCTCTTTGGCCGCTTCCGCGCTCCTTGCAGCAAGATTTCTGACCTCCTCTGCGACCACAGCAAAGCCCTTGCCATGCTGCCCTGCTCTCGCAGCTTCCACCGCAGCGTTCAGTGCAAGAATATTGGTTTGGAATGCAATATCGTCAATCACTTTTATTATTTTCGAGATATTATTCGATGACTCACTGATTTCATCCATCGCCTGAAGCATTTCTGTCATATGCTGATTGCCCTGCTCAGCGCTGATCTTTACTGTCTGTGTGAGTTGGTTTGCTTCATTCGCATTGCTTGCATTTTCTTTGGTCAATTGCGCCACCTCGGTAACAGAGGCATTCAGTTCTTCAACAGTGCTTGCCTGTTCTGCAGTTCCCTGTGACAACGTCTGACTACCGTCGGAAACCTGCTTCGACCCAACGGATACCTGATCGGATGAAGTATTAATGTCACCAAGTAACGAGTTTAACGACTCGAGGATCCGATTCAAAGAATTGGAGATATGAATAAAGTCCCCTTTAAATTCCTTGACATTGCTGATTCCAAGATTACCGTCTGAAATCGCCCCCAAACTTTCTGATATTTCGCCCACAACGCGATTTAAATCACCAGCGGTATGATTGACCGCACTGGCAAGCACTCCAAATTCTCCCTGATAGTCACCTTCTACCGAAACATTCAGGTTACCCTCTGAAATTTCACGCATAACAATTGTTACTTCCTTGATGGGTTTGACTACAGCCTCCACCAGTAGGTTCACTCCGCTCAAAAGTTCTCCCCATCCACCACTAAATCCGGAAGTATTTGCTCTTGCATCGAGCTGACCTTCCTGAGCAGCTCTGATTAGCATGTTTGTTTCATTTAATAGTCCACCAATTATATCGATGCAGTGATTGAGATTATTCTTAATCTCATTGAAGTCCCCATGATAGATATCCGTGATTTTTGCAGGAATATCTCCCTTACTGATTCTGTCGATATAGTCTGCCGTAAGGTTGATCGGGCGGACAAACGCCTCAATTAAGTTATTGATACCCTGCACCAGTGTCCCCCAATCTCCGCTGAATTTATCTGCATCACCCCGTTTATCCAGCTTACCTTCCTGTGCCGCATGGATCAGAAGATTGGTTTCTTCAAGCAAGGTATTCATTACATCGATACAGCCGTTTAGATTATCCTTTATCTCGTTGAAATCACCATTATATGAATCGGTAATCTTCACAGGAATATGACCTTTGCTTATGGCTTTTACGTATTCTGCGGTCACGTTAATCGGAGTTACCATTGCATTGATCAGATCATTGACTCCTTGTATAAGCGTGCCCCAGTCTCCGCTGAACTTGTCCGAGTTTCCTCTGACATTGAGCCTTCCGTCCTGTGTGGCCCGAATTAGTAAGTTAGTTTCTGCGAGTAAGCCATTCATCACATCAATGCATTCATTCAAGTTGTTCTTGATTTCATTAAAGTCACCTTTATATTCCTCGGTAATTCGATTGGGAATTTCTCCTTTGCTGATCTGTTCAATGTACTCTGCTGCAACATTCAGCGGCAGGATTACTGCATCCAGGGTTCCGTTGACACCGGCGATAATCTCCTTAAAGCCTCCTTCAAATCGGTCTGCATCACCTCTGACTTCCAGTCTTCCGGAAGCAGCAGCTTCCGTAAGCATCTCAGCTTCAGCTACCAGATCCTTCAAGGTAGCTACTACGCCAGCCATACTGATCCCAAGTACATCGGCATCTGACCGGGGCATGACTTCAAT
>JAQSXD010000473.1 GCA_029266295.1 Bacillota bacterium
TGGAGATCAGCTTATCAGGATCAAGATCCGCACTTCTGCCTGTTCCGGCTAACGTACCATCGCGAAGCACAGTGATTGAATCGGATATTTTAAATATTTCATCCATCTTGTGTGAAATATAGATAATTGCAACGCCCTGCTCTTTTAATCTTTTAATCTGCTGAAATAGAACCTGAACTTCCTTATCTGTAATGGCTGAGGTCGGCTCATCCATAATCACAATTCTGGAATTCAGTGAAATTGCTTTCACAATTTCCACAAGCTGCATCTCAGCAACACTAAGATATCTTGTAATTGTTTTCGGGTTAATACCGATCTCCATACTCTGCAAGAGCTCTTCTGCCTCTTTTCGCATACCAACCCTGTCCACCAGTTTGATAGGCCCGGATGTCTTTAATTCTCTTCCGATAAAAATATTTTCGGAAACTTCCATATCCAAAACCGGGTTTAGTTCCTGGTGAATCATGGAGATGCCTTTTGCAATAGCCTCCTTCGGTCCACTGACCGTCACCGGCTCACCGTTTATAGAAATTTGACCAGAATCCGCTTTATAAATCCCCATTAGAATTTTCATTAAGGTTGATTTACCGGCTCCATTTTCTCCCATAAGAGCGTGAACCTCTCCTGCCCTTATCCGCAGCGAAACATTATCTAGTACTTTAACACCCGAGAATGATTTGCAGATATCGTTCATTTCCAATATATATTCCATTCTCTTTCTCCCTTCCCTCTCCAGTAAATCGTTTTTTTCTTCTTGTGTCAATAATAATAGCACTTCGTTTTCGTCATATCAACATAATTTTTTTAACTAATTTGCCTTTTTTTCATAGCTTTATGCATATAAGGCCGAATGAGCTAAAGCCTTGAATTCAACTTATATATTAAATTCGAATATTTTCCGTTATCAGTTGATAGAAAGTCGTATATAACTAATTTGCTTCAGGCTGCAGATCGGTTACCTCCCTCAACTATAAATATAAGCAATTAAATAGTATGAATTGCTTGCTGCGATTCAATTCATACTATTTGATATGAAGACCTCCTGTAACATGAAATACATCCACTACTTTTATTAAAATATCTATTGTTCTTTTCTGGACTTCATGCTAAAATATACCCAAAACATAATCAAATATCACTACAACATAACAATAATTTACATATCTATTATTTCAACGGTTTCAGGAGGTATATCAATGCCGCTTTGTAATATGAAGTCTCTGTTAAAAGAGGCGGATCAAAAGAAAAAGGCCGTTGGCGCATTTAATGTGGGCAATATGGAGATGATAATCGCTGTCGTCAAGGCCGCTGAGGATCTCAATTGTCCCGTCATTATGCAGGTGGCTGAAAAACGTTTAACTCACTCACCTCTAGATTTGATGGGCCCCATGATGGTGAATGCTGCCAAACGTGCTAAGGTTGATGTTGCAGTTCATTTCGATCACGGAGTGTCCTTTGAAAATATACAGAAAGCCCTTGACTGCGGCTTTACATCTGTTATGTTTGACGGATCTTTGTACTCTCTGGAGGAAAATATTAAAAAAACCAGAGAAGTGATCTCCATGGCATCCGGATACGGAGCTGATGTGGAAGGTGAAATCGGTGTCGTGGGAGGAAACGAAGGCGGAAGTGAAAACCATACAATATGCTACACGGATCCTGCTGACGCTCTGACCTTTTCCAAAAGCGCCGAGCTGACCGCTTTGGCCATCGCCATCGGCAATGCACATGGTAACTACGCCGTTGCCCCAGAGCTCCGGTTCGACATTTTGGAGAAGACAGCCAAGCTGGTTGATCTCCCACTGGTTCTACATGGAGGAACAGGGCTTACGGAAGAAGATTTTAAAACAGCCATAAGGCTTGGAATCAGGAAGGTAAATATCGCAACTTCCTGCTACGACGCACTTACAGCATCAGCTCAGTCCTATCTCATCAAGGATGGACGCCATGATTTCTTCGGTTTGAATGAAGCAATGATAGAGGGCTTTTATGAAAAAGTGAAACAACATATTCATATTTTTAATGACTAGTACAGCATAAATAAATTAACCAGGCATTAGAAAGCTACAAATGATAGAATTGTGATTTCTTTGAGTCCGCCGTCAATCAGCTTAACTGATTGGGCGGGCTACGAATGATAAGGAGTGGGAGTATGAAGTACGTTAACTTTGATTCTAAGAGACCAATGGATCTTGTATTACTTGGAAGAATCGCTATAGATTTTAATCCCGTCGATTATTTCAAAACTTTGACGGAAAGCACTACATTTAGAAAATATCTTGGTGGTTCCCCTGCGAATATCGCGGTGGGAATGGCAAGACTTGGAAAGCGCATCGGCTTTTTTGCAAGAGTATCTGATGATCGTTTCGGAGATTTTGTTGTAGAGTATTTTGAGAACGAAGGAATTGACGTTTCAAGGATCAAAAGATGCATCAACGGAGAAAAACTTGGTCTGACCTTTACGGAAATCCTCAATGAAAGCGAAAGCAGCATCTTGATGTACCGAAATGACATTGCTGATCTTCAGTTGGACGTTTCCGACATTGATGA
>JAQSXD010000474.1 GCA_029266295.1 Bacillota bacterium
AAAAGGACAGCAGGCATTACTCCCTTGCTGTCCTTTATTTAACCCTCTGAATCATCCAAACCTTCAGGCGGAACGGCTTCATTCTGTAATTCAGTAGAATCCTCCTCCGGTTTGATTTTAATTGTACCTACGGTTATGGCGCCCACTACAACAACCTTTGCAAGTGTTCTCGTGCCACGCAGGATTTTCTTGCCGTCTTTTTCCTTGACGCCTTCCAGAATCTCTCCGCTGTTATCAACCACTGTTTTTACATTGTTCACAAAATTTTGTACTACCTGGCTTCCGGCAGATTTGAGCTCTGTCTTGCCTTCCTTCAGCTTATCTTGCTGTTGTTGTATCGTTCCGCTTATCAAATGGGTAGTGCCGCTTGCGATTTCTCCTGCAATTCCGCCAGTTAATATCGTTGAATCAACTACACTTTCTCCAAGCTCGTCGATGAACTTCTTTTTGGTTACCTTACCGATTACTGATATGGTTCCTCCGATTACGCCCCCCACGACTGCCCCTGTAATAATACCTGCTTTTTTTATATTATTCACCACTCTCAATCCCCCTTTAAAGAAACACATTGAAAAAAGCTGTTTCCATTAGTATACTATAAAACAGGGTCTTATGTACAAAAAAGTTGGACAGAGGCTTTGAGAGCAATTCTAAAAGCATACCAAATAAGATAAGAGAAATACAATCAAGAATGCAAATTAGAAAAGAGAAAACACAATGAAGCACGCAATCAAAACAGCTTTTCCGTATACGATACCCGTTCTGCTCGGATATTTATCCATAGGAATCGCATTCGGACTGTTATTTCAGAATGCAGGGTACAATTTCATGTGGGCATTTTTTATCAGCCTGTTTGTTTATGCGGGAGCGATGCAGTTCATTGCAGTAAGCTTCTTCAGCGGTGGATTGGGTTTGATTCAAATTGCGATCATGACACTGGTGGTAAACTTCCGTCACATTTTCTATGGGCTGTCATTTTTAGAACGTTTCAGCAAGATGGGATTTAAAAAGTGGTATATGGCTTTTGCTTTGACTGATGAAACATACTCTCTTCTTTGCGGAATCAAACCGCCGGAGAATGTAGACGATAAAAAATTTCTGCTCTGTGTGGCTTTCCTAAACCAATCTTACTGGATTGCAGGCTCTGTTATCGGCGCCTTGGCTGGTTCTCTGATTACGTTCAATACGCAGGGAATGGACTTTGCAATGACGGCACTGTTTATCGTTATTTTTATTGACCAATGGAAGCTTTATCGCACCCATATTCCTGCTTTGTCGGGGATTCTTTGCAGTATGGCCGCGCTGCTTGCTGCGGGGCCGGGTAACCTAGTCATACCGTCGATGGCACTGATTGTCCTGTCTCTAATGCTGATGCGGAAAACAATTGAACCGAAACTGGAGGAGAAAGCCGTAGAGGAGGATATTGAAAAATGACTTTGACTTTTGGAGAATCTGCATTAATTATCCTTGTGATTTCAGCTGTAACCTTTGGTTTGAGAGCCACCCCATTTCTTTTGTTCAGCAGATCCGGCCAAATTCCAAAGGTGATTGTATATCTTGGAAATGTGCTGCCTCCTGCAGTTATGGGGATGCTGATCGTTTACTGTCTGAAAAACGTCAGCATGATGAATTATCCCCATGGTATATCGGAATTGATCGCGGTAACAGTGGTTGTAGGACTGCATCTTTGGCGCAAGAACAATCTCCTTAGTATTATCGGAGGGACAGCAGTATACATGTTTCTCGTGCAATTTATCTTTGTTTAAGTTGGATACGATCCCTCTGTCGAAGAAAGACGGAATAATTATGCAAAATAATAGAATTTCCTTTTGACAATCCCATTACTATTGTTATATAATAATCGATGTACTCTGTTGGACAGGGATATGCGCTCATAGCTCAGCTGGATAGAGTCGCGCACTACGAATGCGAAGGTCGGGGGTTCGAATCCCTCTGGGCGCACCAAAAAATACATTCATCTTCACGATGAGTGTATTTTTTTATACCAGATAGGGATTCGAACAGAAAAATTAGACCCGGCTGAAGCCGGCGAATATCGGCAGTAAGGAGGCAACTTACGATGACCATAATAGATGGCTCTTTTGATTTAACGGGAACTTGGCGGGGAGATGACGGCTCCACCACCTATCTTCGGCAGGTGGTTCTAGGCGATAGCTTTTAGATTTTGTGGGCGTCAGTCAGCGAGCTGGGTGCCTATCCCTTCTCTAATATATATGGGCTATAGAGTCTTTGATACTGTGACTTTTAAGAAATTGAATGTACAGATTCAGTAAGATTTTGGTACTCTTTACTGATATAATAAGGAATACAGGGAAGAACAGTTATAGCAGGAGCTGAACTGCATTATGAGGAAGGTGAGATCGTGACAGATCATGAAAAATGGCAGGCGTTAATTAATAATGACCCTCATGCGGACGGAATGTTCGTTTATGGGGTGAAATCAACGGGAATATTTTGTCGCCCTTCCTGTAAATCAAAAACGCCATTAAGGAAAAATATCGTCTTTTTCGTAAGCAGTG
>JAQSXD010000063.1 GCA_029266295.1 Bacillota bacterium
AATCAGACTAAGAATCAGACAGGGCAATCGGCTTTATGAGGTTGTTCTGTCTTTTTACTTTGCGAGCGGCTTTATGAGCCTGCCTGGTCTTTTTACTGATCAACCATAGCTGAGCTACCACTGACCTTGAAATCATAATGGCTTACCTCGAAAATGCTTAAAACAATTGTAATATTTCGTAAATATCTGGTAGAATAGAGGCAAGTTTAGTCTAGCGCAATGAGTGCTGCCGCTGCTGCCGGTCAACACCGCCTCGCAGTCATTCTGTGGCGCATCAGGAGGGTTACCCATGAGAAGAATCGTTATTATCAATTTTATCATGGCATTTAGTATGATCATCATTTTATCACTCAACACGGGACAAGCAACAGCACCGATGTATGAAGCTTCCGGTTATTACGTTGATCCCGAGGGCTCTGACCGTAATCCGGGAACGCAGCAAAAGCCCTGGAAAACCATTCAGAAGGCGGCGGACTCCGCTCAGCCAGGAAGTACGGTATCCATCAAGGAAGGGACCTACTATGAGAGAATCCGTATGAATGTTTCCGGAAGTGCAGAACAGGGAGCCATCACGTTTACCAATTACAATGGAGGCAAGGTAATCATTGACGGATCGAAATCCTCTGCACAAGATCAGGCGGAGCTGATCCTTATCGAGAATCAAAGCAATATCATTATCAACGGATTAGAGCTTGTAAACAATGTGAATTCCGATCAAAATTATTTTGTTACAGGAATCAGCATCTGGGGCTCGGGAGACGGGATTACCATCAGCAATTGTAAAATCCATCAAATCTGGTACAACAATTCTTCTGAAAAGAACGGGGCAGCAGCGATTGCTGTTTTTGGCAGGGATGGGAACGTTCCGATTCAGAATCTTACCATTGACGGGAATGAAATCTGGGATATCAAGTCCGGCACAGCAGAGGCGGTTTTCCTGACAGGGAATGTTAAAGAATTTCGAATTACCGATAATTTGATCCGAGATAACGATAACTCCGGTCTGGCGGTCAGAGGTGATGATTCCATGGGAGGCGAACCGGTGTGCTCACCAGAGGAGAACAATCGGGCTAGAAACGGTCTGATCGCAGGAAACCAGCTTAAGGGAAACAGCACCGAAGAAAATCCCTTCTACCAATCCGGCAGCTATTCTGCTGCAGGAATTCTTGCGGATGGGGCCATGGATGTGGAGCTCGCATACAATACCATTAAGGAAAACGACATTGGTATTCGTGTAACAAGTGAAAAACGAGACAAGAGCTGCAGTGGCATCCTTATGCGGGATAACTTGATTGTTTCCAATCACTCTTCTGGGCTGATTGCAGGCGGGTCGGGTACAGATAAGGGCTGGGCGGTTCAAATGAGAGTCAGGAATAATACTCTTTACAGGAATGATGACAAAGGTTTGGGCAAAGGAGAAATTTCCATCGGAAAAAGCCATGATTTGAGTTTTACCGGAAATATCATCTATACCGGCGACAGAAATCTGGTTGTGGCTGCGGAGCGTTTTGGTAAGGATAACAGCTACAATCTTGGGTTTAATTACAATATTTACTTTGGTCCGGGAGGTGCCAAAAGACTCCGGTTCCAAGGCCCGGAAACAGCAGCGGTAGGACTCAATATGTGGAAGAGCAAAACCGGACAGGACAAACGATCAAAGATTGTTGATCCGGATTTTGTGAATGCTGCTGCTGGGGATTTTCGCCTGACGCAGCGTTCTCCAGCCATCGATTTCAGTGATCCGGCCTATACGCCCGCAGAAGGGATCACGGATTATGCGGGGAATAAGCGTCTGAATGGCAATGCAGTGGACTGCGGAGCCTATGAGTCTATTTGATCGTTAAGGGGACTTGACTCACTGCTGATGAAGCTTAAATTAAAAGAGGGAATTAGAGGTTAAAAATGAAACAAAGAAAACGGATATTTGTTATGCTGTTCCTTGTGGTTTTCGCCTGTTGCTTATTATCGTCCTGCGAAGGTGCAGCGAAAAAACCGACGATGTATCTTGCTCCTGCAAAATTATCGGAAGCGGAGGAAAAACTTGCAAATCTTCTTGGTGAAGACGGCACCAATTACATTTATGATTTCAAGCTGAGTGATACGGTGAAAAGCGTTCAGGTCAATACCTATGAACTCAAGGATGGAGCGTGGCAGCTGATTGCAGGCGGTGGAGGCTATGCGTTCTCTGACGAGAGGGGCAGGCTGGCTCTCGCCTTTGATAAGCTTGAGACAGGGATGCGGATTGCGCTGCAAGGTGAAAAAAGCAATAGCTCCACAACCTACGCTTCGGAGCCTTCAGCGGAGAGCACGCAAATGAGCAGCGCGACCTCCTGGCTGCAAAATTCGGAAGAGCTTCTTTACGAAAAGGAGATCCCGCTGGTTGTACAAGTATTAACCACACAAAATTCAATCAGCGCACATGGATTGGAAGCTTTCGAGAATCCAGAGGAATATGCGAAGTACGGCTATGAACATGTTTTCGCTGTAACAATTCGATTCAGTAAAAAATCAGTTTCAGAACTGGATTCTGAAATTTGATTTCTATCGTGAGGCCGGGCGGCAGAAGTCCCGGCCTCTGTTCTCTTTTTGACGCCTTTCAGACACGCCCCAGTTGAAAACCATGAATATATCGGTAAAAATTGGGTGATATTATTTATTGGTATCATTTCAGCGTAAGGATTAAAAGGAGACAAAAATTGTATTTAGATGGAATAATCATGATCTGCATTGCTTTTTTTGCTGCAGTGCTCTTATATTTTGTATTGATTCGGATCAGAGAAGGAAGAGATATACAGGTCAGAGGAGCCGCATTGTCGGAAGAGGTGCTGGAAACCCATGCAAAAGCCATGGCGCAGGAACACTCTGTGGAATTCAAGAAATACAGCGCAGGATGGCCCATGCTCCGAATGAACGATAATTATAACATCATATTATCCGTTTGTAAGAGCTTAAATGAGGATATTGTTCAAAAACGGACAGTTCCTCCGGCAGCTGAGTGGCTTTTGGACAATTTTTATATCGTGGAAGAACAGGTCAAAAGCATCAGAAGAGATTTAAGCCGCAAGGAATACAACGATTTGCCGGTGCTGAAGAGAGGACCTTTCAAAGGGTACGCCCGCATCTTCGCAATATCCGCCGAATTTGTTTCCCATATTGACGGACAAATTGAAATTGAAACCCTTCTGAAATACCTGGATGCATACCAGTCCCATACCGTTCTCCTTGAACGGGAAATCAGCATCATTCCCATCATGATCAAACTGGCTTTGATAGAAAAGATCAGGACCATCAGTGAAAAGGTAAAAGAAACCAAGGAGCAGTGGAATGCTGCCGATGAAATTTTTGAAACCTGGATGGCTGGTGAAGGGGATACGGAAAGCATCGTAAGATTGATGAAAAGCAATCTTGATGTCATGGGCGTAGGCGCAGTGAATCCATCCTTCGTGGAGCATCTTTTTTATCGACTCAGAAGATCAGGAAGAAGCTATGCAAGCGTACTGAAATACATCGATGAGAACTTGGAAAAGTTTCATACTTCAACGGAAGCAACGGCCCAGAAGGAGCATAATGTTCAGGCGGTTCACACCGTTTCCATGGGAAACTGCATTGCCAGTCTGAAATATATTTCCAGCGTGAATTGGTCCGATATTTTTGAATCCATCAGCTTTCTCGAAAAAATACTGGTGCAGGACCCGGACGGAACCTATCAGCAGATGGATATCAATTCAAGAAATCATTACAAGATCCAGATCGGTTCGCTTGCGCGAATTCATCAGGTATCGGAGCTTCATATTGCCCAGGAGGCGATCGAACTCGCAAAAGAGGCTATGCATGAATTATCGACTGGGCAAGAAGAAAGTGGAGCAAAGCAAGACAGCATTTCCAAGGAAGCCGAGCAGTCAGCGAAAAGAGCTGATATGAAACGCTGCCATGTAGGCTGGTACATCGTCGGTAAGGGTCTTAAGACGCTAGAAGATCGGCAGAAGGGCGAAAAGACCTATGCCGAGAAGCTAAAGCAGAAAATCACAGGAAGTATGGGAGTTCTTTATATGAGCTTCATTGCAGCGGCGACCCTTTTGATTGTTTGCCTTTCAGTTATTTATACCAAGCGTGAGCTGGAATCCGTTCCGATGTACATGGTCATCATTACTGCGGCAGCTGTGTTTATTCCAGCCTCGGAGCTGGCGATTTCCATTGCAAACTGGTTCACCTGTAAAGTCAGAAAACCGGCATTCTTTCCGCGGATGGAACTTGCGGAAGGGATTCCGGAGGAGTTTTGCACCATGGTGGTCATTCCTGCACTGCTCTCCGATGAAAAGAGAGTAGAACACCTGATTGAAAACTTGGAGAGTCATTATCTGGCGAACAGAGAAAAGAATCTTTATTTTGCGATCCTGGGTATGTTTTCCGATGCAAAGGGACCCAGCAAAGAAAATGATACCGCCATACTCCATGCTGCATCCTACGGTGTAAAAGCGCTGAACGCGAAATATGCAAAGGATGGGAAGGATCTGTTCTACTTCTATAACCGTCTTAGAAAATATAATGAAAAGGACAATAAGTGGACCGGATGGGAGCGAAAACGCGGTACCCTGATGGAATTCAATGAAATGCTGCTGGGCTCACAGGAGACCAGCTTTATCTTCTATTCCAGTCGGAAGCTTCCAGCGGAGAAGATCAAATATGTGATTACGCTTGATGCTGATACCATACTGCCCTTTGGCATGGCAAAAAAGATGATCGGAGCCATGGCTCATCCTTTGAACGCCCCTGTGATCGACCCCAAAAGAGGCATCGTCACCGACGGATACGGTATCATGCAGCCAAGAATATCCTTTGATATAGAAAGTTCAAATCGGTCGATTTTTTCCAGAATCTACACAGGACAGGAGGGAATCGATCCCTATGCCTGTGCGATTTCCGACGTGTACCAGGATCTTTTCGGGGAAGGGATCTTCACCGGCAAGGGGATCTACGAGCTGGAAACCTTTCAAAATGTGCTGCGGGATGCATTTCCTGATAATGCTGTCTTGAGCCATGACCTGCTGGAGGGTTCCTACGTCAGAGCTGGTCTCGTCACAGATCTGGAACTGGTGGACTCCTATCCTACGAAATATAATTCCTATATGGCCAGACACCATCGCTGGATCAGGGGGGACTGGCAGCTCATTCCCTGGCTGAAACGAAACATCCGCAATCGAAGCGGCAGCCGAATCAGAAATCCGCTCTCTTCCATATCCGTATGGAAGATCACGGACAATTTACGGAGAAGCCTGTTTATGCCATCGGTACTTCTCCTGATTTTGCTTGGGTTTAGTGTCCTTCCCGGAAATGGGAACCTATGGTTCGCCTTGGCACTGCTTTCCATGGGAATGCCTTTGATCCTGAACTTTGTGGATCAGCTGCGGAATCGGGTGAAATACGACAAGATCAAACGGTATATGCCGGGTTTCTTTGGTTTGAAATCTTCATTGTTTCAATTTTTGTTGTCTATGATTTTCCTGCCCTACCAAGCGGTTCGAATCATGGATGCTGTGCTGGTCACGCTTTATCGGGTCTGCATCTCCAAGAGAAATCTGCTGGAGTGGGTTACTTCAGCGGATGTGGAGCGGTTCCAAAGCGGAACCCTGCAAAGTTATTGGCGATCCATGGGGACGAGCCCGCTCATCGGGATTCTTATTGCTGCTGCAGCGATGTTCTGGAAACCGGAAAGTACCGTCTTCGGGATTGTTTTTTTAGTGATCTGGAGCGCAGCACCCTATATTGCTTACTTGATCAGCAGAGATGATGACGAAGAAATGGAAGTCCTTACGAAAGATGAGCGCAATGAGCTTGGGAAGATCGCGCGAAGGACCTGGAGATATTTTGAGGAGTTTTCCAATTCAAAAAACAATTATCTGGCACCCGATAACTTTCAGGAGGATCCTCCCAGGGGGATTGCTTACCGGAGTTCCCCTACCAATATCGGCTTAGGTCTTCTTGCTTCTCTTTCTGGCAGAGACCTGGGATACACGGGGATCAAAGAAGCGGTGGAGATGATCTCAAAGACAGTCTCCACCATTGAAAAAATGGAAAAATGGAACGGTCATTTATATAACTGGTATGATACGAGAACGCTGGAGCCCCTGCATCCACTGTATGTTTCAACCGTCGACAGCGGAAATTTCGTCTGCTATTTAATCATTTTGCAGGAGGGCCTGAAAAAGTATCTAACAGAGCCTTTGGTGGACGCTGTATTTTTGAGGGGAATCAAGGATACCCTGCGCAACGGCCTTGCTGACAATGAGCCAATCCCAGCGGAGTTTCACTACTTTGACTTTATGGATGAAACCGCACCCATCGATCTGACTCAGTGGAACAGAGCACTGGACGAAATGATGAAGGGACGTGTGGTTGCAGGATTGAAACGGCCTATCTGGAGAGCAAAAACAGAGAGAATGGGAAGAATGTTCAAGGAGGAATTGAACGCCTTTACCCCCTGGGTTCCATTGATTGAAACCATGCCGGAAGTGTTGTGCTGTGAAGAACTTGCAGAGGAAGCCGGTCGTCTCCTGGCATTGCTGAATACCAACGTCTCACTGGAAGGCATTGCGCCGCTGAACAAAAAAATTCTTCGGCAGATAGATTCCATCACCAAGCGTACGGCTAAGATAAAAGATCAAAATTTTGAGGAAGGTTATCTGTGGCTCAACCAGATTATTGAGGCTGTATTGGAGTCAAACCGCTTCTCACAGAGCTTTCTGCAGCGGTATCAAAGTTTGATTCATCGGATTGAGATCCTATCCTCTGAAATCAGCTTCAGACCCTTATATAACGACAGTCGACAGCTGTTTTCCATCGGATACAATGTGGATGAAAAGAAGCTCACCAACTCCTATTACGATCTCCTTGCTTCTGAGGCAAGACAGGCAAGCTATATCGCCATTGCACGTGGAGAAGTTCCGCCGAAGCATTGGTTTATGCTGGGCAGGCTGCTTACGGTCGTGGATCATTACAAAGGGCTTGTATCTTGGAGCGGCACCATGTTTGAATATCTTATGCCGCTGCTGGTCATGAAGAGTTACCGAAATACCTTGCTGGATGAAACCTACTCCTTTGTTGTAAAGAGCCAGCAAAAGTACGGCAAGGTAAGGAATATGCCCTGGGGTGTATCCGAATCCTCATTCCACTCCCTGGACATCAACCTGGATTATCAATATAAGGCCATCGGTGTCCCTTGGCTGGGACTGAAGCGGGGCCTTATCGAGGATGCGGTGACCTCGCCTTACTCAACCTTCATGGCGTTGATGGTCAATCCAGCCGAAGCGTATAAGAATATTAAGTATCTGAAAGCAGAAGGGCTGGAAGGTCCCTATGGCTTTTATGAGGCCGCAGACTACACTCCGGAAAGAGTCAACTTCCAGGCGAAGAAGGTGATCATAAAAAGTTTCATGGCGCATCACGAAGGAATGAGCTTATTGGCGCTGAACAATTACCTTAACGAAAACATTATGCAGACGCGCTTTTCGTCAGATCCTTCCGTAAAAGCGGCAAGGCTTCTGCTCCATGAGAAAGTGCCGGTAGACATCCTCTTTACCAAAGATAACAAAGAGAAGGTTGTTACGAGCAAGGCGAAGATTTATCGTGACAAGGGTGCGGTGAGACGGTTTACCGCTCCGGATTTTGATCTGCCCAAGGTGCATGTGCTTTCCAATGGACAGTATTCTGTCATGCTGACGGATAAGGGAACGGGATACAGCAGAAACAAAACCGTTGACATTTCCCGCTGGCGGGAGGACCCTATACTGGATCAGTACGGAATGTTCTTCTATATCAAGAATGTGACGGAGAACCGCTACTGGTCTGCTGCTTACGCACCCTGCAATGTGCTTCCTGAAAAATATGAGGTCGTGTTTACACCGGATAAGGCGATCTTTGAGCGGATGGATGGCGATATTGAAACCATCATGGAAGTCTCTGCCGCTTCAGAGGATCAGGCGGAAATTCGCAGGATCAGCCTCAAGAACAACGGGGAGTCCGCCTGTGAAATTCAGATAACGAGCTATTTCGAAATCGTACTGGCGCCCAGAAACGGCGATATCGCTCATCCAGCCTTCAGCAATCTGTTTGTCAGAACAGAGTATGATTCGGCCCATAGCGCCCTGCTTGCTAACAGAAGGCCAAGAACACCAGAGGACAAGGAAGTCTGGATGGGGCAAATGCCTGTAATCAACGGGGATCTGGCAGGTGAAATCCAGTATGAGACCGACCGGATGCATTTTATCGGCAGAGGACATTCCCCTGCCAATCCTGCAGTAATTGAACGGGACAGACCTCTTGCAAGCACTGTCGGACCGGTCTTGGATCCGGTACTGAGTCAGAGAATCAAGCTTATCATCGAGCCGGATGAGACTGCTTCGGTTTCGTTTGTCACCATAACCGCAGCGACGAGAGAGTCCGTTTTGGAATTGATGGAGAAGTATGACAATATGGAGGCCTGCGATGCCGCGTTCTGGCTTGCACTGACCAGAAGTCAGGTGGAGACAAAGTATCTCAATATCAAAGCCCAGGAGATGGAGCTGTACCAGGATATGATTTCCAATATCGTATTTTCAGGATCTCAGAAGCTGCGGTACCGTCAGTTTATCAGAGACAACCGAAAGGGTCAGTCCTCCCTTTGGCCCTATGGCATCTCCGGTGACAGACCCATCGTGCTGGTGGTGCTGGAAAAGACGGAAGAAGTTGAGATTCTGTATGAGGTGTTAAGAGCCCATGAATATTGGAGAATCAAGGATTTGCGCGTAGATCTGGTCGTGCTTAGCCATGAGGAAAACAGCTATGCCAACCCACTGCATTCACTGATTTCGGAAATTGTCTGCTCCAGCCAAGCAGCTGATATTTTAAGCTGCTACAATGATATCTATATCATCAATGCCAATAACATGCCCAATGAAGATCTATGCTTGTTCTATGCGGCAGCAAGAATGGTCTTCAAGGGAGGAGAGGGTACTTTGAGGGCGCAGGCCAAATCAGGCTTTGACAAACTGCTCTCAGTACTGCCGGAACCGGAGCGGAAACCTCAGGGGAAAGCTCTGCAAAAGAACGTCAAGGAAGAGCCTGCGATACGGAAGGCCATCGAGAGTCATTCCACGGATCCAGCAGAGTTCTATGGAGAGAAGGACCGCGAGAGAGAACAAGGTCAGATTGAAGAAGGCGGCGGCTCTGTGGAGAATCAGCTTCAATTTTATAATGGACTGGGTGGATTCGATGCGGATGGAAGAGAATATGTAGTGGTGCTGGAGCAGGGACAGGCCACGCCTGCACCTTGGGTGAACGTGATTGCAAATCAGGAATTCGGATTCATGGTGACCGAATCGGGAGGGGGATATTGCTGGAGTGAGAACAGCCGTGAAAATAAGCTCTCCCCTTGGTCCAACGATCCGGTCAGCGATCGTCCGTCGGAGGTATTCTATCTGACTGAGCGATCAGATCCTTCGGGCGGCAATCCCGACGGTGCTGACATGGAAAAAAACGAACGGGAAACCTGGAGTCTTACTCCTCTGCCAGTGCGGGAAGAGGAAGTGTACCGCATTCGCCATGGATTTGGATATACGGAATTCCAGCATACCAGCCATGGGATCGTACAGAAATTGACCCAATTCGTTCCTGTGAAAGGAACCGTCAAGATCAACCTCGTCAGTCTTTATAATGAAAGCGACGCAGAGAAGAACCTGAACGTAACGTATTATGTAAGCCCTGTGCTTGGCGTCAATCAACGGGAGAACGCCATGCACTTAATCAGCGGGTTGAATGATGGCACACTGACGGTGAGAAACCCCTATAATAGAGAGTTCCCAGACAGAATTCTGTTCCTTGATACTTCGTCAAAAGAACGGTGGGTTACGGGAGACAGAAAAGCATTCTTTGGGGTGGGGGGAATGGAAGCGCCTGATGGGCTGAAGCAGATCCAGCTGGACGGCACTCTGGGAGTTGGGTATGACCCCTGCGCAGCAGTGCAGATCAAGCTCTCATTAAAGCCCGGGGAAACAAGGGAAGTGGTATTCCTTCTCGGAATGACCGAGCAGGAAGAGCGGATCAGCAGCTTGAGAGCTTCGTATGGTGAGCCTGATAAAGCAAAGACTGCTCTTGCAGAAGTCAAGCGTTTCTGGGCAGGCATGCTTCAGACGGTACAGGTCAATACACCGGATACCGCAATGAATTATATGCTGAACGGCTGGCTGCTGTATCAGTCGATTTCCTGCAGAATGTGGGCGAGAACAGCCTTCTATCAGGCCGGAGGCGCGTACGGCTTCCGTGATCAGCTCCAGGACAGTCTTTCTCTTCTGGCCATCAGACCGGAAGTGGCCCGAAGCCAGATCATCCGCCATGCAGGACGGCAGTTCCTGCAGGGGGATGTGCTCCATTGGTGGCATGAACCGGCAGGGAAAGGTCCAAGAACTCGTTTCTCGGATGATTATTTGTGGTTGGCCTTTGTCACAGCAGAATATATCCGTGTAACAGGAGATGATTCGATCCTTCAGGAGGAAGCGCCTTTCCTGGATGCAGAACCGCTGAAAAATCATGAAGATGAACGATATTGCCTTCCCCGGGTGACAGAGGAGAAGGGGACCATTTTGGATCACTGCCTGCGAGCCATCGAGTACGGTCTCAAATTCGGAGAACGGGGAATTCCGCTGATCGGCGGAGGAGACTGGAATGATGGAATGAATACGGTGGGCAACGGCGGAAAGGGTGAAAGTGTCTGGCTGGGCTGGTTCTTATGTGCAACCCTTCAGCGCTTTATCCCTATCTGCAGCCGCATGGGCAGAGAAGAGCAGGCACAGCGTTATGACGAGATGATCAATAAAATATCCGGTGCTATCGAAGAAAACGCCTGGGACGGCAACTGGTATAAGCGGGCATTCTTTGATAACGGAGCCGCGCTGGGCTCATCCAAGAACAGGGAATGTAAGATTGACTCGCTGGCTCAGACATGGGCGGTGATTTCCGGGAAAGGTGAACCGGGGAGAGTGAAAAAGGCGATGGACTCTTTGGAGGATTATCTTGTCATGAGAGAGGAAGGACTGATCAAGCTCCTAACGCCTCCCTTTGACGACGGTGATTTGGAGCCTGGCTATATCAAAGGCTATGTTCCGGGCGTGAGAGAGAACGGTGGGCAGTACACCCACGCAGCGGCATGGGTCATCATCGCCTTTGCCATGCTGGGAGACGGCGACAAAGCGCTGGAACTCTTCGACCTCATCAATCCCATCAACCATTCCAGAACTGGGAGGGAGGCTTCCATTTATAAAGTGGAACCCTATGTCATTGCCGCCGACGTCTATTCCGTCTATCCTCATGTAGGAAGAGGCGGGTGGACTTGGTACACTGGATCTGCGGGCTGGGTTTATAAGGCTGGAGTAGAGAGCATTCTTGGCCTCAGCAAAGACGGAGCTACGTTGACCATAAACCCCTGTATTCCAAGGAAATGGCAGGGCTACAATTTAACTTATCGCTACGGTACTGCAGAATATCGAATTACGGTGAAGAATCCGAAAAATCTCAGCAGCGGTGTAGATCTTACTACGGTAGACGGCAAGGAAATTAAGGGCAATACCATTACCCTTTCGGATGACGGAAGGATCCATGAGATTGAAATTGTGATGGGCTAACGAGGAAATATCATAGACCCCATACCTTCGCATATGATATATTAATGATGAGATCGGTTGTTACCGGTCTCATAATCAAGTACAGCGTATTTTAATAACTAGGCATTAATTTTGTCTGAAGTTCCATATGCGGGGTTCTCAGCAGTGAGCGGCCCGCAAAATGCTACAAAATAAAA
>JAQSXD010000064.1 GCA_029266295.1 Bacillota bacterium
CTAAAAATAGGGTGCGCAGCGCACCCTATTTTTCATTTTCATCCACAAAGTCTTTCGCGAGTGCAACTTCTTGCTCACTGGGAATATAGACACCGGAAAGCTCATTGTAAGTGCCGTTATTGCTGAACAAAGCTGCCGTCACATGGCTTTCAACCTGCGTTTTCCTGTTTCTTTCGTTTAAATTTTGCTCTGTCATAAAATTTCCTCCATCACACGACTGGTGCGAGTATTCTGCAACGCTGCGAATATTCACAATCAATTAAAGATAGTTTATCCCTCAACAGATTTAATAAACGGCCAATATTTTTGAATAATAATTATTTCTGCGCAGATACTAATAGCGGAGGTGAGAACTATGGACAACAAATACGAAAACATGAACAACAACAACAATAGTCAGAACGTACGCAACAGTCAGAACAATATGCGTAATGCTCAGGAAAACAATAACAACAAGGATCTGCGCAACACGCAAAACAGTACGCGCAACAATGCTCAGAACAGTAATGCCAAAGACCTGCGCAACAGCCAAAATAATAACAACAACCGTTAATAGAACAAGTTATTATTATTTGGAAAAAACACGAGGTAGTGTTTCGCTACTTCTTGTTTTTTTGTACCAAATAAATCGTAGACTTAGTATCTTAGTAGTAAGGAATTTATACGCAAGGGAGCAAAGGAATATGAATATTCTGATAAAAAATGGACGGATTCTTACCATGGCGGGCAAAACATACGAATCGGGCTGCGTTCTGGTCAGAGATGGTAAAATTGCAGATATTGGAGAAAATATTAGAGCCGCCTCAAATGAGCAGCTTGAAATGATCGATGCATCTGGGTGCTGGGTCATGCCCGGCCTGATTGACGCACACTGCCATATCGGAATCACGGAGGAGAAAAAAGGCTTTGAGGGCGATGACTGCAACGAGATGAAAGACCCAATGACGCCTTACATTCGGGCAGTTGACGCCATCAACCCAATGGACTCAGCATTTCATAATGCCATAGGATCAGGGATAACCTCCATGATGACGGGGCCTGGCAGCTCCAATGTTGTAGGAGGACAATCTGCATTTATCAAGGCAGACGGACGTTGTATTGATGATATGGCTATACTTGCTCCTGCAGCAATGAAAATAGGACTAGGAGAAAACCCGAAAAACAACTATGATGAATTAAAAATGCTCCCAACTACAAGAATGACCATTGCAGCGTTCTTGCGGGAAGAACTTTTTAATGCAAAAGAATATTTGAGAAAGAAAGAAGCAGCAGAAAAGAACGGCAGCGATTTTGAGAGTGACTTTAGGAAAGACTGTTGGATACCGGTACTGCGAAAAGAAATACCATTGAAAGCCCATGCCCACAGAGCAGATGATATTCTTACCGCAATTCGCATCGCCAAGGAGTTCGAACTTAATCTGACACTTGATCATTGCACCGAGGGTCATCTCATTGCAGACGAGATTGCGGCTTCGGGATTTCCCGCTATTGTTGGGCCGACACTATCCTCCAGGAGTAAAATCGAAATTCAGAATATGGATTTTAAAACCTTGGGAATTTTGCACAGCCACGGCGTCAAGGTTGCTGTCTGTACAGATCATCCAGTTTCACGAATTCAATATCTGCCGATCTGTGCCGGATATGCGGTCAAGGAAGGCCTGGATATGGAAGAAGGTCTGAAGGCAATTACCATCAATCCGGCACAGATCTGTGGTGTGGCTCATCGCGTCGGAAGTCTTGAAAAAGGGAAAGATGCAGATATTGCGATATTTGATGGAAACCCAATGGAGGTTTTCACAAAAACTCGATTTACCATTATCAATGGGAAAATCGTCTATCGCGCAGAAAATAATACCACCAATAATGGGAATCGCCATGCTGAGACGTAAAAAGGACCGTCGTTTCCGAAGGTCCCGTTTTCTTGGGATTTAATTATTAAAGCTGGGCGGATTGACATTCATATTGCTTCGCATGGCGTCACTGGCTGACGGAGTTGAAAGGTTGAAATAAAGCTTGGAATCCTCGGTCACGCCAAAATCTTTATTGGATCCGGTATCCTGTACCTTGTTAAATGCCTGCCGGAACAAAGCATTGTGAGCCTCTTCTCTGTTTAGCAGAAAATCAATGGTCTCTTTTACATACTTGTCATTGATCTGCCTGTAGAGGTATTCATAAACCACCTTGGCTCTTTGCTCAGAAGCAATATTGGAAAGCAGGTCTGCACAGAGATCTCCGGTGACCGTTACATAATCAGCGGTCCAGGAGTATCCGGAGGAATTCATTAAGCCTGGACTGAGGCCCAAAATCACATGGGTCTGGATTTCTCCAACACCAGTCTTTTCATAATCAACCTCATGCCCGTTGAGCAGGTTAATGGTGGTTGCAACCATTTCCATGTGAGATAATTCCTCTGCGCCAATATCCAGGAACAGATCCTTGATTTCCTGGTCTTTGATCCGAAAGCTCTGCGAAATATATTGCATCGCAGCTTTCAGCTCTCCGTTGCCGCCTCCCAGCTGCTCCTGCAGCAATACCGCATACTGGGGATTCGGCCGTTCAATTTTTATCGGATTCAGCAATTGTTTTTCATGTTTGAACATAACAAACCTCCTTTGGTTTTATCTTAGTATGTGCCGAAGGAGGAATTCTATGTTTCTATTCGTCAAATTCGAAATCCTGAGACGTGAGCATCAGGTGCCATTGATCCGAATCATCATCTGAGGCATCGTAAACCACTTTCCCATCGATTACAGTCATAACAGCCTGTAATTCTTTTAACGCTTCAATACTTCCGAGCGCAAAGGGGTCTTTGTCAAAGATTGCGAAGTCCGCATGCTTTCCCTTTTCGATCGTACCGAAGCCGTCACTGATTCCTAACTGAATTGCTCCATCAACAGTCAACAGATCCAAGGCTTCTGTTATTGCTTCCGCTCTTTCAATGCCGATCCAAGCACCGTCTCGTTCATAGGTGAGAGGCGTTTCTTTGATATCCTGTCCGAAGCTTGTATGTTCAATGGCTGCGATATCCACATCTCCATCGTGTGCTACGGTAAAGGCAGATTTTTTATACCCGGCCGAACGGGTCGCTTCCAGTGCTTCCACTGCTTCTGTAACCGCTTCTCGTCCAATGGCATCAATATGAATGTCAAAACCGTTGTCGGCTGCCAGCAGGCAGAGCTCCCGCAAAGCGCTGTCGGTAATGGAGACAGCACAGGGCGTTCGGTCGACAAGGAGCTTTAGCGTGGTAAAATTCACATGTTCATTGAGCTCGACACAGTGCGTACGATATTGGGCCAGTTTCCGGATCATAGGTGCAGGATTAATCTCCCGGGTGATTAGCAGAGATCCAAAAAACCGGGTTTTCACCATATTCTCCTGGTAGGCATGGACCATAAAGTTCTGGTATATGGAAGTAAAATGCTCAGGAGCACCACAGTCGAATACGGAGGTAAAACCCTTCTTGCAATAGCGGAGCATGCTATCCGTAAATTCTTTTGGAATGATCTCGGAGTTGAGCGGTTCCAAAACATGGAGTAGATATGCAAGAGAAATTGTGGTGATCTCATCCTCAGCGGCGGCTGCTTTTACCGTCTCGGTTGCAAGGGTATTCAGCCAGCAGTGAAGGCCGCTTTTTCCCAAAGCAACCATAGGCTTGTCCTGACAGATTTCGTCCAGGGCCCCCCGGGCTTTATCCTGATCCAGAGACTCAAAGATCGCTTCGTCGTAACCATAGGCAAATATGATCTCGGAATCAGTCTGTATGGATACATATTCGGAAATTTGTGCCAAGGTTTCATCGAAGGTACCTTTTTTCAGAAACAGACAGGAGTTCTTGAATGTGTCTAAAACAGGATGGCCGGAGGTTTCTATTAGTCCCGGGAGCATGAAGCCTCCTTCGAGATCAACGATTTCTGTATGCTTTCCCTCAAGTTCCTTGATATCTTCATAATCACCCAAGGCGAGAATTAGGCCGTTTTTACAGGCAACTGCTTCCGTCCAGGGCATGTCAGTATTTTGAGTATAGATTTTGCCGCCCATAAAAATGATGTCGGCTGTTTCTGTTTTCTTAAAAAATCCGAACGCCATAAATTCCTCCATATTGATTTGGTTTCTTTTATTAAATCATAAAGCAATTTGTTTTTCAACAAATAGGTATACGATCTTTTTTAATCAGAGATACGGCATTATCAACTACTATAAAAAACCGGAACAGAATAGGCGATTTCCCTTCCGTAATCGCATGATGCAACTGTTTTGCATAATCTGCTAAGTATATCAAATAATAGGCAATTCTGGAACTGAAAAAGTGTAGAATTGCCGTAGCCCTTTCGGAAATGCTATGATAGAAATAATAATTTTATTTTCGGAAAGGGAAGGGAACCATGGGAAGATTTGTAACAGATCCCGAATGTATCTTGCAGAGGGAATTTGTTAATATACCGGCGTGGCATAAGGCGGGACACACGGGAAAAGGGCTGACCGTATTTTGTGACGATGTTCAGAAAAATCACCATGCAGAGCTTGTGAAGGACATTGTTCAGACCATTCTGCCCGAAGCCAGAGTTTTATCAGGTGCCATCGGGTATGCTTGGCAGGATGCAGAATCCATGGAGCCCGCTAAAAAAGTCATCGTGGACTGCGCGGTGCGGTGTACGGAAACGGCAGAAGTGATGCGTTTTGACGACTTTATCAAAAAGTATGAAGTCAGCCTCATCAACAACAGTACCGATGGGGGAAGCGGCACGGAAATTCTGCCCCAGGCGGTATACATGAATCAAAAGATACAAGAGCACAATCTGATTTTCTGCGGCGCCGCAGGAAATGGTTACGGGCAACCCACCACCCAGAAGTATAACGGTGCTTGCATGGTCGTTACCTCTGTGAAGCTGGAGGAGGGAAAGCCGATATATGGGCTGAAGGCACATGGAGAGAATCTTGACTTCTCCATGTTCTACGGATTTCAGAGCGGTACAAGTAATTCCAGTCCGTTTTTGCTTGGTATGGTGGGGCTGCTCCGCTGCAGGTGGCCGGAAATCACCCAGGCAGAGGCGTATGCCTATTTGAAAGAACAGTGCGTTTCGTTGGGACCGAGGAAAAAATTCGGCTGGGGGATTCCGGTGTTGGGCGAGGCTCAATAAAGTCTAACGGTAAGACCTGAAGCATAGCAATGCGTATTTTAATCATAAAGTAAAAAATACCTCATCATAAAAGGCAAGTCAAAGCCTGTTCTGGTGAGGTTTTTATTATATTTATCGCTTGTTTCGAATTTGTTTATATTTCATCATGGGTCAGTTTATTTTGATCAACTAAACTATCCATATGCTTTAAGATTTGCTGATGCAGAAAGCACTGGCAATGGTAGCAAAGGAGGAGAATTTGATATGAAGCGAACTATGATACCTGCATTGTTGATCTTGACGATGATGACAATGAGCAGCATATCGGGCGTATATGCGGATGAGGCGGCAACGGGCACCACCGCAGAAAAAAGTGCTGAAAATATAAAGACTGAGGATATCAAGAAAACAGAAAATCCAAAAGCTGAGGACATTAAGAAAACAGAAAATCCAAAAGCCGAGGACATTAAGGAAACTGAAAGCTCAAAAGACGAGGATATTAAGGAAACTGAAAGTAAGGAAACAGAAACAATTGCGGGACTTGTATTTACCGGTCCGGCTACGGATCTAACCCTGGATCGGGCCCTTACTGATGCCTTGACAAGCGGAGCATCCATAAAAGCTGCAGAAATTCAAAAGCAAGCGGATGCAGCAAATGCAAAGGTCAATGCAGAATCCCTTTCCAAGATGAATGCGACCAATAAAGATGAAAACAGCAGCAACACCTACTCAAAATCAGAGATGGATAAAGTTAAAAAAGCAACCGATTATTATAGCACAATGGCAGATCGAAATTTTGAAGCAGCCAAAAACGCAATTACGTACAAGGTGAACAATGCGTATTATTCACTGCTGAACGCGGAGGAAGGCGTTAGGATTGCGAAAGAAAACGTAACGCTTCAGAAAAATCTTTTGACACTTGTCAACGAAAAGCTGTCTCTGGGGGTTGCATCAAAGCAGGACGTTTTGAACGCGGAGATGAACCTTAACAATGCACAGTCCGCGCTGAGCAGCGCCGAGGTTTCTTTGGCAGAGAAAAAAATTGCTTTCAATAATGAGCTGGGGTATGAGGATATGCAGAGGATCAGGCTGACTTCAGAACTTTCGCTTAAGAATATATCGGCGCTTTCGGTCGATACGGCGATAACGGATGCAGTGGCAAAGCGAAATGAGCTGTATACCAGCGCCTTCAATATTTATACGGCTGAAAAAGAATTGAATAACTATACCGCATATCCCAAGAGCTCGGCAAAATATCTAACCGCTTTAAACAACTATCATTCGGCGCAAAACAGCTATAACAGCAAGGAAGATTCCATTAAGAAGGAAGTGCGGATCAATTACGCGAACATGATGAACAGTAAAGTTTTGGCAGAGAATTCAAAGCTCAGTGCTGGAAAGGCAAAGGAATCCTACGAGATCAATCTATCGAAATATAAGCTGGGACTGGCAACACTGAGTGAGGTTCAGCAGGCGCAGATCAGTTGGGCCGAAGGGGAAAAATCTTATGCCGAATCAATTTTAAACTGCAATCTTGCGATCATCACATATGAATTGTCCGCTACTGTTGGAATGAGCAGTGCGATCTAAATACGGAGGAAATAAAATCATGAAAAAGGTGTTAAACCTCAGCAGGAAACAGAAAATAGTCTCAGCGGCGGTGATCCTGCTGGCCGCAGCAGCTTTCCTTATAATCAGAGGGTTTGCAGGCCCAACATCGGCGGCAGAAGAGCAAGCAATTGCCGTAAAACAGGACCTGGCAAAGTATTACACATTCAGCGGAAATATTGAGTCCAGTGAGGTACAGAATGTAACCGCGACAACCAATGAGCCTGTTAAAAAGTTTTATGTTGAAGAAGGAGACAAAGTAAACATCGGAGATCTGCTTTACGAAGTGGATAGCAACACCATACAATCAACCCTTACCACCGCATCCACAACCCTCTCCAATGCAAAAACGGGTTACGCATCCAGCAAGCTTGACTATGAGCGGAAGCAGGATCTTTATAATATGGGAGGCATCAGCCTTTCGGAGCTGGAGGCGGCAAGAGACAACCTGACTTCTGCTCAGAACCAGGTGACGCAGGCGCAGGCCTCATATGCCCAGGCGCAAAAGCAATATGGTGACACGAAGCGCTATGCAGAGGTTTCTGGTGAAGTATCTAAGAAATACGTGAAAGAGAATGAATCCATCATACCGGGAAACGCCATTATGGACATCGTTAACTATGATGATCTGGAAATCATTGTTAAGGTAGATGAGTATGATTTATCCGCAGTTTCCGAAGGAATGGAGGTTTCCGTCTACTTAGAATCTATCAATAAAACGGTAACGGGCACCATTTCAGAAATCGCACGGGGCGCCAGCGTTACCAATGGCGTTTCCTATTTCAACACCACAGTAAAGCTGCCGCAGGATTCTGACCTTCGTGTGGGCTTATCTGCTGAAGTGAAGGCAGCAGCCCAGAGTGTAAAGGATGCAGTGACCGTTCCGGTAGCAGCCATTTTGTATGAGGGGTCAAATGCATATGTGCAGCATCATGACGAGAAGGGGAAACTCGAGAAACTTCCAATTACAGTGGGAATCAGCAACGGTGTTGACATCGAGATCAAAGAAGGCCTCAAGGAAGGGGATGTTGTGATTTACAGCGGAAAGAATGGGGCATCAGGAGCTGCAGGTGCAGGAGGTGCAACGGAAGGAAATCAAGGCGGCTTCGGCCCGCCTCCAAGTCAAACCGGGGGTCAAACGGGTTCATCCGGCGGAACGGGGGGATTCTAATGAGTGAAATTCTCAGCATGAAACAAATTATAAAAGAATACCAGATGGGCGACGAAACCTCAACCGTATTAAAAGGAATCAATTTAAATGTGAATGCCGGAGAATTCCTGGCGATACTCGGTCCGTCAGGTTCGGGAAAATCAACGCTTATGAATATCATAGGCTGTCTGGATACGCCCACTTCCGGCGAATACATCCTGTCAGGAAGAGAGATTGCCAACCAGGATGAAAAGGCTCTTGCGCATATCAGAAGAAAGGAAATCGGGTTTATCTTCCAATCCTTTTACCTGCTGTCCCGTCAAACCGCACTGAAAAATGTAGAGCTGCCCCTTGTCTATTCTGGATCGGATAAAAAAATCCGGCGAGAGATGGCGGAGGATTTACTGAAGAAGGTAGGACTTGAGGAGAAAACCAATCATCTGCCCCGGCAGCTTTCGGGAGGGCAGCAGCAGAGAGTGGCCATTGCAAGGGCCTTAATCAACAATCCCACAATTCTTTTGGCCGACGAACCCACCGGAGCCTTGGATCAGAAAACGGGACATCAGGTTATGGAGCTGTTTCATCAGCTCAATAGTGAGGGAAGAACCATCATTATGATTACCCATGATGTGAACTTAGCAAAGCAGGCCAAAAGAGTTGTCCAGATACTGGACGGCAATCTCATGGAGGAGGTGGTGTAGATGCTGAAAGAAAATCTTATCATGGCATGGGACAATATCAGAAACAGCAAAATGCGCTCCTTTCTGACCTCGCTTGGGATCGTCATCGGGGTGGCCGCAGTCATTGCCCTCATCACCATCGTGCAAAGCGCCACGGGAGAAATGATGTCCCAGTTCGAAAGCCTTGGCACCGATAAGATCACGGTAACGGCCACCGGGAATCCTTTGAAGTCGGGCCTGAATTCCAGTGATTTGAAAACGCTGGAAGCGCTGGACAATGTGGCGGGCGTTGCCCCATCTGTCTCAATTACCGGTTCTGCCGGCCGCCAGGGAATCCTTCTCGACGAGGTTTCGATCATGGGGAAGAATGAAAAGTTCTTTGAAGCAGATACTACAGAAATGATGCAGGGGCGCAAATTAGCAGCATCGGACATGGATGGGAATACCTATGTCTGCGTCATCGATCAGGATATTGCCAAAAGTATGTTTATCAATGAGAACCCCTTGGAGCAGCGAATTATGGTAAACGGGCAGAGTTATGCAGTGGTGGGCGTAAGGGACACGGAAAGTACCAGTGATCTCATGGCCGGAATGAACTCAAGCAGCTCCGCTGACGGCACGATTATTATTCCTTACAAAAATGCCCTTGCGTTATCGGGAGCGTCAAATTACTCCACCGTTGACGTTTATTTTGAAAACACCGATCTTTCTGATCAAACCATCGCAGACGTAGAAGGGGTATTGGATGCAGCGTTCAACTATAAAGACAACAGTTACAGCATCATGAACCTGGGAAGTTTGCTGGATATGATGAATACCATGAGCACCTTGCTGTCGGCCCTTCTTGCAGGGATCGCATCCATTGCACTTGTGGTGGGAGGAATCGGTATCATGAATATGATGCTGGTGTCCGTTACCGAACGAACCAAGGAAATCGGGCTCAGAAAAGCCCTGGGCGCTGACCCGTTACAAATACAGGTGCTCTTTATCATCGAGGCACTTGCACTTTCGCTGGCTGGTGGAATCATCGGTATCGTTCTGGGGCTCGGGATTTCCGTTGTTGCAACCATGCTCATCGGAACAGCGTTTGCAATTTCATGGGGAGCCATCGGACTTGGCGCAGGATTCTCCATTGCAGTAGGGCTGATCTTCGGCTGGACACCGGCGAAAAAGGCCAGCAGTTTGAAGCCGATCGACGCCTTGAGGACAGACTAAGCGCTTTGAGAACAGCCACATTTGAATATGGCTTGTGCTTGAAGAATGGGCTAGGGGTTTGGTATAATGAAGGCAAACAAGGAGTCGCGATTCACAGCTTGCAGAGTGAAGCCCGTTGGATGAAGCATCACCCAACGCCATCCCCGCAGCTGTGAATCGCAACGATACGGGGGGCGGTATGAACATTAAAAATAAAATTTTATTATCCAGCTTTTTGATGATGCTGTTATCGCTCATTGCGCTGCTTGTGGTGGGCGGATTTGTCATTCGATCCTTTGCAAGCGCTTTCGCCGACGACAGTGTTAATATTGTGAATAAGAATGCATTTGCTGTGGAAGATCAGCTGGCGTCTTTCAATGCTGCGGGAGAGGGTTGGGAATCTTTGGATGACATTCTGTCCCAGTATCGGTACGAACTTTTTGTAATTCGGAATAATGAGGTAGTATTTCCCAAGAGCGATCAGGTACCTAAGGAGATAACAAATTTTCTCAGCACGGGTAACTGGATGGAGGAACCGAGAACCATCAATATTGCTGGAATTACCATTGTGGGAACAAGAGAAGGAGACTATACCATTGCTGCAATTCATGGAAAGCAAGCGGGAGTTGCCAATATCCACCGAAATATAGAGTTAATCCTGAAATCTTTTATTATTATCGGAATTGCGGCGATGGCTATCATCCTGCTGATCAGCCAGGTTTTTACGAATTGGCTGATCAAGAGGATTATGCGTCCGATTAATGCGCTGACAGCAGGAGCCAATCGGATTGTCCAAGGAAATCTGTCTGAACCGGTGATTTACAAAGGTAAGGACGAACTGACTGCTGTCATTTCAACCTTCAATCAAATGCAAACCTATCTGCTGGAGGAACGGAAGAGAAATGCTTCCTTTGAAAAGGCACGTACCGACATGATCGCGGGAATATCCCACGACCTGAGAACCCCGCTGACTTCGGTAAAGGGATATATCAAAGGACTGCGGGACGGTGTGGCATCCACACCGGAAAAGCAGGAACAGTATCTATCCATCGCCTATAATAAAGCCAGCGAAATGGATGCTCTTCTGCAGAAGCTTTTTTATTTTTCAAAACTAGAAACAGGGAATCTGCCTCTGGTGCTGAACAATGATGATCTGGGGCAATTTGTAAGGAAGTATGTGGCGCAGAATCAAGCTGAACTATCCCAGAGAAAAGCAACCGTCAATGTTGATCGTGCAGAGCTTGGCCATGTTGTCTCTATGGATACAGAGCAAATGAACCGGGTGCTTACCAATCTAATCGACAATTCTATTAAATATGCAAGGGCAGAAACACTGAATTTGAACCTATACGTTTGGAGGGACAAGGAGAACGTACACCTGAGCGTTTCTGATAATGGACAGGGCGTGCCGGAAGAACAGCTCGCCAATCTATTTGTTCAGTTTTGGAGAGGGGATGAATCAAGGGGGAATCGAGACGGAGGAGGAGGCAGCGGCTTGGGACTCAATATTGTGAAGCATATCGTAGAGGCCCACGGGGGAACTGTTTCTGCACGGAATGAAAATGGTTTGGTAGTAGACGTGGCGCTGCCTGCCGGAAAGGAGGGATAGAATGGGAAGGATATTGATCGTGGAGGACGATGTTGAAATCTCCATGCTGGAGAGAGATTATCTGGAGATCAATGGATTTGAAGCAGAAATTATTTCAGACGGGAGCATCGCGGTACAAACCGCCTTAAACGGGGAATACGACCTGATTCTTTTGGATTTAATGCTGCCGGGCTGTAATGGTTACGAGATCTGCCGGGAGCTTCGGGACCGAATCGATATCCCGATCCTTATGGTCACAGCTAGATCGGAGTCGGTGGATAAGATACGCGGGCTGGGCCTTGGAGCGGATGATTATATTGCAAAGCCCTTTGATCCCGCAGAGCTGGTTGCAAGAATCAAATCACATCTGAGCCGTTACGAAAGGCTGAAGGGGTCACTTAAGGGCGGAACGGCGGCGGCGGATGATTCCATCGTCATCGGAGAATTGAAAATATTGCCGAGAAGCTGGAAGG
>JAQSXD010000475.1 GCA_029266295.1 Bacillota bacterium
TTGAAATCCATGGGCCTTGAGGTGGCAATGATCACCGGAGACAATCGGAAGACTGCAGAAGCCATTGCAAAACAGGTGGGGATTGACCGGGTTCTTGCAGAAGTACTTCCTCAGGATAAATCCAATGAGGTGAAAAAACTTCAAAGTGAAGGAAAACAGGTTGCGATGGTTGGAGATGGGATCAATGACGCACCGGCTCTTGCCCAGGCGGATATCGGCATTGCCATCGGTTCGGGAACGGACGTTGCTATGGAATCTGCGGATATCGTTCTGATGAAAAGTGATTTGATGGATGTTCCGGCGGCCATTCAGCTGAGTAAGAGCACCATCCGAAACATCAAGCAAAATCTTTTTTGGGCCTTTGGCTACAACGTGATCGGTATTCCCATTGCCGCTGGGGTACTCCACCTGTTTGGCGGACCGCTTCTGAATCCGATTTTCGCTGCTGCCGCAATGTCACTCAGTTCTGTATCCGTATTGACCAACGCGCTGAGACTAAAGCGCTTTAAGCCGTTTCGGTAAGGAGATAAATAGGATCAACTAGGCCGCGGTGGCGGCAGAATGGAGAGAAGTATGAAGAAGAAAATAATCATTGCCGCTCTGGCGATAGCGCTGCTGCCCATACTGGCAGCCTGCGGAGGTACGGATGTGGTGGGTACTGAGTCTGTCAACTCTTTTAAAGAAGTGTTGACTGCGATGGATCAGAATGTTTCCGAGGATGAGATGAATGGAGGCTGGGCGCTTGTTTCGCCGGATGGGACAGAGCGGTTTATCTGGAGCAGAGATTACAGCTCGGGAAATCCCCATGACGTTATGCTGGAATTTGATGCGAAGCCCTTCCTAGATGCCGGACTTGATCCGAGCAAACTTGCACCTGGAATTCTCGTAGAGGAGAAAATCATGGTCGGATCTGATCTTGGCGATGAAAAACTAAGCTACAAAGGGGACGCCACCCCACTGGCCTCCTATGAAAAGCTGGTGGAGCTTTACCGGGATCGAATCAAGTACCACGCTGATCTCGATCATTACGGAGTCAACGTTGGTGACGGAAATATGTTCGAATGGGCCAAGGATATGAGCACCAATGATAAGGACATTGTGTTTGTTGTGGACCCTGCGCAATTGATCGATGCCGGTGTTGATCCGGGAAAAGTGGAAGGCTGGGTTTTTGCCAAGGTTAAGGTCATGGATGAAAACGGAAAGCCAATCGAAGTGGATAAATTTTTAAAGCCCTTTTCGATTCAATAAACATTGGGTACAATGATAGTACATTCGTTTTATTCGTGAATTCACCGTTGTGACGCCAGAGCTGGCAGGTCTATTGGGCAATGAATCTCTTAGACCATCCATGAGCGTCGCAGTATTGAAACATTGGAGGTAATATTATGGAAAAGAAAGTTTTAAATGTTGAAGGAATGTCTTGCTTGCACTGCGTCAATGCGGTTACAAATGCGCTGAAGGCCCTGGAGGGTGTGGGTGATGTGGCGATAGATCTTGAGGGGAAAACCGTAGCGGTAGAATATGATGGAGATAAGGTTTCCCTTGATGCCCTTCGGGATGCCATTGAAGAAGAAGGCTATGATGTCGTGTGAGCGGCGGTATGAAGAGTAACGGCAAAAAAGTGCTTGTAGTCGATGACGAGGTAAAAATACTGGAAGTCCTTCGATCGTTCCTTGAAAGTAAAGATTATACGGTATTCACGGCGGAAGACGGGGGACAGGCCTTGTCCATCTTCGAAAAGGAAAGCATCTCTTTTGTAATTCTGGATCTTATGCTGCCAGATCTTTCCGGGGAAGAGATCTGCGAGCGAATCAGGCAGAAATCCCGGGTTCCGATTATAATGCTGACGGCAAAGGTTGAGGAAGAAGATATTCTGAAAGGCCTTGCCGTCGGCGCAGATGATTATATCACCAAGCCCTTTCGGCTGAAAGAACTCCATGCCCGGATGGAAGCCGTATCGCGCAGGTCTGCGGAGGATCTTCTTCCTCTCTACCGCAGAATGTCCTTTTGCAGCGGGGATTTGGAAGTGGATATGGACACGCGGGAGATCAAAAAAAGCGGGCGTCAGATCAGTTTGACGCCCAATGAGTTTAAGATTTTGGCTGCACTGATCAAATATCCCAATAAGGTCTTTACCCGGGAGGAGCTGATTTCTGCAGCATTCGGAGAAGACTTTGAGGGGTATGACCGCTCTGTTGACAGCCATATTAAAAATCTGAGGCAGAAGATTGAGACGGATTCGAAAAATCCACTTTATGTCGTTACCGTCCATGGAATTGGATACAAATTCGGAGGAAAATAGGATGAAGTTCAGTTTAAAAGCAAAGCTCTCAATGGCCATTGCTCTGGTGGCTTTGCTTACGGTTGCGCTGATTAGCCTTCTGGCCAATTACTTTATCCAGAGCAGGTTTGAAGGGTATATTGCTTCTCAGCAGGAAAAGACTGCGGATCAGATCGTGGAAAGCATCAGCGTTCAGTACGACAGTGATGCCGATCAGTGGAATACGGATTTCGTCCATACCATCGGAATGT
>JAQSXD010000065.1 GCA_029266295.1 Bacillota bacterium
AGCAAAACAAAATTGAGACATTTTTCTTAATTTTAATACAGGTGCCGTGTGGTCTTTACATCCGGAGCAATGCCTTAATACGATCGTTCAACATTTGCAGCGCTACGATATTGTATCCACCCTCTGGAATGATAATATCTGCCTTCTTTTTGCTAGGCTCAACAAATTCCTCATGCATGAGCTTCACTGTGGTCAGATACTGATTGATCACGGAATCAAGGCTGCGGCCTCTCTCCCTCACGTCTCTCATAATTCTTCTAATAATTCTAACATCTGCATCGGTATCAATAAAGACCTTAATATCCAGCAGATCCAGTAATTCTTTGTGTTCAAAGATGAGAATTCCTTCGACAATGATTACCTTTGCAGGTTCCACCTCGATCGTTTCATCCCTACGGTTATGAATCACAAAGTCGTAAACAGGACGCTCAACGGAGCGCCCTTCCTTTAGTTCTTTGAGATGTTCCACCATAAGATCCGTTTCAAACGCATCGGGATGATCGTAATTTAATTTTTCCCGTTCTTCAAAGGGAAGATGGCTGCACTTCTTATAATAGAAATCATGACTCAATATGGTAATTTCATTATTGAACTCTTTTTTAATCCGTTTAATCATTGTGGTTTTTCCAGAACCTGTACCTCCGGCGATTCCGATCACGATAATCTCTGCCATTGTTCTTAAGCCTCTTTCGTCGCAATAGTTGTTCCCAGCTTGATGGAGTTTTTTTCCAGTTCAATTAAGCTGTTTGAAATATCATTGATTCGTTCTTGTGTTGTATTTTGATCTACCGCAAGATGGGTGTTATATAATATTGTTTCCAATTCATCCCGTAATTTAGACAGCTGACTTTTCACCTTATTCAGCTGGTCTTCTGTTGCAATGAAATTTCGTGTGTCTTCCACACTGACCACCGTATCCAGCTCCAGATCGTACTCAGAGACATCCTCGATGGCGGTGCAATCAAAGCCCAAGGCCTGTTTTACTGTATAGGCAAAGTTTTTCTTGGACATTTCCTCACCATGAACCAAAAATACCCGTTTCGGCGGTTTCGTAAAGCCAGAAAGCCATTCCAGCAGCCCGTCTCTGTCAGCGTGACCGGAGAATCCCTCCAGATTATGGATCTCTGCATTGATATGAATCTTCTCCCCGAAGATGGTCACATCTTTGTCTCCGTTGACGATGGACCTGCCCAAAGTGCCTTCCGCCTGATAGCCCACAAAGACAATACTGTTCTTGGGATTCCATAAATTATGCTTGAGATGGTGTTTAATCCGTCCCGCATCGCACATGCCGCTGGCCGATATGATGATCTTTGGATCGGGATTGAAATTCAATTGGCGCGATTCGTCACTTGTGCGGGTGAATACCAGGTTTTTAAAATCGAGAGGATTATCCCCTTTCAATATGTATTCCCTTGTCTCATCATCAAAGACCTGTGCATTTCTCCGGAAGATTTCCGTTGCACTGGTGGCAAGTGGACTGTCCACATAAACCATGAGCTGATCCAGCTCTTGTTTCAATTCCTGATGCTCCTCATAAAATATATTCAATTGATAAATCAGTTCCTGTGTTCGCCCTACCGCAAAGGACGGGATAATGACACTGCCTCCGCGCCTTGTTGTGTTTAATATAATCTCAAAGAACTTTTCCAGGCTTTCTCCGCTGGACTCATGGACACGATCCCCGTAGGTGGCCTCCATAATCAGGAAATCTGCTTCCTCGATGGTTTCTGGATCCCTCAGAATCGGCCTGTTCTTCACGCCCAAATCTCCGGAGAAAACAAGTTTCGTCACTTGATCCCCTTCTCTGATCCAAAGTTCTACAATGGAGGAACCCAGGATATGGCCCGCATCGCGGAAGCGCACCTGAATATCCGAATTGATTTCATAAAGCTGTCCATATAGTACCGATTCAAGATTTTTTGCAGCATCCGCTGCGTCCTGAAAGGTATACAAAGGCTCTACGAAGGGCTTCCCTGAGCGTTCCGCTTTTCGATTGGTCCATTCCGCTTCCTTCTCATGGATATATCCGCTGTCCTTCAGCATGATCTCCACCAGATCAGCCGTTGCATCGGTACAATAGATCTTCCCGGAATATCCTCTCTTAGTAAGAAGTGGTATTCTTCCGCTGTGGTCGATATGAGAATGGCTCAGGATCATGAAATCAATTTCCGAAGGTTGAAAACCAAAGTCCATTGCGTTTAATTCTTCAAGGGCTTTGCTTCCCTGAAACTGTCCGCAATCAAGTAGTATTTTATACTGATCTGTCGTAATAAGATGGCAGGTACCGGTAACAGACATTGCTGCTCCTAAAAATTTAACTTTCATCGTTGTCCTCCTCTTATGTAACTTGTTGCTTTCATGGTCAGCCCGCCTGCAAATCTGCGGCAGTCTTTTTATCCATTATACATCCAGAACGAAAAAAACAAAATAGGAATCAGATAAAATAACGCTGCACAGGGTCTCCCGTATGCAGCGCTTGTTTCTTGCCTTATTAATTTTCCAACCAAGTGTGTTCTGGCCTCAGCCTGTTTCAAAACTAAAGCACCTTGCTCAAAAAGTTTTTTGTTCTTTCGTTTTGCGGGTTTCCAAAAATTTCTTCCGGAGTACCCTGTTCAACAATCATGCCTTCATCCATAAAGAGTACGCGATCCGCAACCTCTCTCGCAAAGCCCATTTCATGGGTAACGATGACCATGGTCATGCCGCGATGTGCAAGATCCTTCATTACTTGAAGAACCTCTCCGACCATTTCCGGATCCAATGCGGAAGTCGGCTCATCAAAGAGCATGATTTCAGGCTTCATTGCAAGAGCCCTTGCAATGGCAGCACGCTGCTTTTGTCCGCCGGAAAGGGATCCGGGAAAAACGCCAGCCTTATCCTGTAACCCAACCATCTGAAGCAGTTCTGCACCAGATTTCTCTGCTTCAGCCTTCGGAATCTTGTTGGCACGAATCGGGCTGATCGTTATGTTCTCAAGAGTAGTCATATGGGGGAACAGGTTAAAATTCTGAAAGACCATGCCTAACTTTTTTCTGATCTTATTGATGTCCACATCCTTTTTATTGATCTGTTCACCATCGATATAAATCTCTCCGGAGGTGGGTGTTTCCAGAAGATTGATACATCTTAAAAACGTACTTTTGCCGGAACCGGAGGGTCCGATGACGCAGACGACTTCATTCTCTCGGATGGTTTCTGTAATTCCGCGGAGAACCTTTAATTTCCCAAATTCTTTTGTCAGATTATTTACTTCGATCACTTTGCGCCATCCTCCTTTCCATATATGCCACCAAACGGGACAAGGGAATTGTAATGCTCAGATATACGAAGGCGGTTCCTAAATATGCAGGCCAAAACTCAAATGACTGAGAAGCCCAAAGCATACTCTTTCGTGTTACCTCTACGACAGCGATAATGCTCAAAACCGCGGTTTCCTTCAGCAGTGAGATAAACTCATTTCCAAGAGCTGGAAGGATGATCCTGAACGCCTGAGGGACGATGATAAACCGCATCGCTTGAATATGGTTCATCCCCAAAGACCTGGCAGCTTCCATTTGACCTTTGTCCACTGCCTGAAGCCCGCTCCGGATGATCTCAGCCACATAGGCCGAGCTGTTGATTCCGCACACGAGAATCGAGGCCAGGACAGCATCATCCCATCTGAAGGAAATCCCGTAGCTCTGTAAAAGCGCCGGAAATCCCAAATAGATGATCAGTGCCTGAACAACAAGAGGGGTTCCTCTCAATAATTCCACATACACCGAAAATACAATCCTCACCGGCTTCAGAGAAGACATTTTTCCAAGAGCCACGATGAGCCCCAGCGCAACGCCGATCAGAACTGCAGAAATCGTGATCTGCAGGGTCACGGCGATTCCGCTGTATGCAATTTGTAATCCTTTTAAATAGATACCCAAACTGTTACTCCTTAAATTAAATATTAAGTTGGGAATTGAAAAGTTTGCCCGTAGGCAAACTCTTCGCAGATTATTTCTATAATCGGGTTTTTCCCGGCTTATTCAAACCACTTTGCATAGATTTCGTCAAATTTACCGTTATCTTTCAGATTCTGCATTCCGGCGTTGATTTTGTCAAGCAATTCCTGGTTGCCCTTCTTCACAGCATATCCATAAGACTCTGCGTTCAGTACATCACCAACGATTTCGATCGTTCCCGGCTTAGAATCCATATAAGCTTTGGTAACCGGAAGGTCATTAATCAAAGCCGCAATCGCGCCGTTCTGAAGATCCATAACAGCTACATCAAGTCCATTGTAAATCTTCGCTTCGCTGATCTTTCCCGCTTCAAAGAGCTCTGTTGCAAGATCTGCTCCTGTCGTTCCGATCTGTCCACCGACCTTCATATCCGCGGTCAGGTCGTCAATGCTCTTAATTTCTGTATTTCCGGCTTTGATGGCGACTACAAGACCGGAATCATAATAGGTAGTGGAAAAGTCTACCTTTTCTCTTCTTTCCTCACTGGCATTCATTCCGGATGCGATGATGTCAATATTTCCCGCTTCCAGCGCAGGGATCAGACCATCAAATCCCATGTTGACCCATTCCAGTTTGAAACCCTGATCTTCTGCAATGGCGTTCATCATATCAACGTCAAAGCCTGCAAGTTCCTGAGTTTCCTCATCAATGGTATCAAAGGGCGGGAATGTGGGCTCCATAGCCACCTTATATGTAGGCGCATCACCGCCTTCGGCCGCGGGTTCTTTTCCTCCACAGGCAGCGAAAGACAGCGCCACAGCAATCACGAGCAATATTGCAACTATTTTTTTCTTCTCCATTAATTTGTTCCTTCTTTCTCTCCTCATTTCATCAGCACGTTCCGAGGTGTAACCTTGATTCGGATGTTGGCTTGATGATTTATTTTTCAACGCAAATGGTTAACATGTGAATAATTATACATTACTCACAATATTTATTCAAGTATTTTTTCAAATTGCTGTGTTTTTTCTATCAAAAGAAATGTATCTTGTCTCTGTTAAAATGAAAAAACCACCTGCACTTGGAAATAATCTTCGTTTCCTGAGCAAGCGGTTTACCGTTTAATTTTTATTCCATCTCGTAGTTGCCTTCCATGGTGAAGACCGTTTCTTCGCAGATATTGGTGGCATAATCCGCAATTCGTTCAAGATGCGCCGCAATAAACAAGAACATGACACTTTGATTGGCCTTGCTGGCATCCTGATCTACCATACCCATGAGCTCGTCATAGATATTGCGGAAGAGCTCATCGACCTCTTCGTCCGCTTTCCAGACCTTTCTAGCAAGGCGCAGATCTCGGTTGACAAAAGCATCTATTGCATTTTTCACCATCTTCGCTGCCATCTCGGCCATTCTCGGTATATCAATCAATTCTTTCATATATGCTTCATTTTCAAATCGTAACGTATATTTTGCGATATCCTCGCAGTGGTCACCGATCCTCTCCAGATCCCGTACCATCTGCATAATCGAAATCATGTAACGGAGATCCCCCGCGAGAGGCTGCTGCGTTGCCAGGAATTTGAGGCACTTATCTTTGATCGCATCTTCCAGATCGTCGATGTCCTCATCATTGTTTATAATATTTCTCGCCAGATCACTGTCTTTTTCCGTCAGAGATTTGATCGCCAGACGAATGGCCTCTTCTACCAGCCTCGTCATCTCCAGTAAATCGTTTGTTATTATGGACATCTCATGGTCCATCTGCGGTCTTGCAACCATCATCCAAACCTCCCCGTGATATAATCTTCCGTCTTTTTATTCGCCGGATTTGAAAAAATAACTTCTGTTTTATCGGTCTCGATGACCTTTCCGTTCAGGAAGAATGAAGTATAATCGGAAACTCTTCCCGCCTGCTGCATGTTGTGCGTCACGATCACAATGGTATACTTTACCGCCAATTCTTCCAGCAGACCCTCAATCTTTGAAGTTGCCACCGGATCCAAAGCAGAAGTAGGTTCGTCCATCAGAATCACTTCAGGTTCTACAGCCAGACACCTTGCGATGCAGAGCCTTTGCTGCTGTCCGCCGGAAAGACCCAGTGCCGGCTTGTGAAGCCTGTCTTTCACTTCTTCCCAAAGCGCTACTTCCTTCAACGTCCGCTCAACGATATGATCTAAAGTGCTCTTGTTCTTTTCACCATGGATTTTGGGGCCGTAGACGATGTTTTCATAAATGGTTTTGGGAAATGGATTGGGTTTCTGAAATACCATTCCTACCTTTTTGCGAAGTTCAATGAGATCATAATCCTTTCCGTAAATATCTTGGTTGTCAAATTTGATCAAGCCATCTATTTTTACACCCTGAATCAGATCATTCATACGGTTCAGTGTTCTCAGAAAGGTTGATTTACCGCAGCCTGACGGACCGATCAAAGCAGTGATCTTATTGCCGTAGATGCTCATGTCGATTTCTTTCAGTGCCTGAAATGTTCCGTAGTACAGGTTCAGTTTTTCTATCTCAAATTTCGTTTCCATTGTTTCCTCCTAGTTTGTTGCTGATCAGATTCGCCGAGGTATTGATAAGCAGTACAATAAAGATTAACAGCGCCGCAGTGGCATAGGTTTTCTCCATAGAAAGGCCTTCCGCTGCCAGAACGTACAGATGTACCGCCATGGTTCTCGTTGAATCGAAGACCGATGTTGGCAGTCGCAGAGAACCTCCCACCGTCAGCATAACCGCAGCAGTCTCTCCAATGGCCCTTCCAATCCCAAGGATCAGCCCTGTTAAAATCCCCGGTCTGCAGCATGGCAGAATGACCCTAACAATCGTCTGCCATTTCGTTGCGCCCAGAGACAGACTTCCTTCCCTGTATGACATTGGGACTGTTTTCAGCGATTCCTCAGTTGCTCTGATGAGCGTAGGCAGTACCATAATCGCCAGAGTTAGACCTCCGGAAAGCACTGACCATCCCATGCCCATAAAGATTACAAAGAACGCAAATCCAAAAAGTCCAAATATGATGGAAGGGATTCCTGCCAGAATCTCTGTGAAAAAACGAATCAAATAAACGCCTTTTCCCCCTTTAGAATACTCGGTAAAATAGATTGCTGCCGCTATACCTATAGGAGTTGCAATGAGAATGCCAACGCTCGTTACCATAAGGGTTCCGATTATTACAGAAAAGATACCGCCTTCTTTTCCCATACGCTTTGGATCCTGCGTCAGAAACTCAAAGTTGATATGAGTCATGCCATTTACGAGGATGTACCCAATAATAATGATCAGTGATGCCAGTGTCACTGCGGCAAGTACGCCGATCAACCCATAAAATATCACATTTTTTGTGTTTTTAATATTTTTCAATTCTTTCTGCTGTTTCATCTTGTACTGCCTCCCATTCCCCTCATACTAAGCTGGGCAAAGATATTCAGGAGCATGATAATTATAAACAGGATAATTCCTACAGCGAAAAGGGCCTGCTGATGCGTCGGGGATGCATACCCCATTTCCATCGCGATGGTTCCTGTCAATGTAGCCACAGGATCCAAAATTCCGTTTGGTACCTTGGCCATATTTCCTGTTATGAGCAGCACTGCCATGGTCTCTCCAATGGCTCTGCCCATCCCCAAAATAATAGAGGACAAGATTCCGGACTTTGCAGCCGGAATCAGAATGCGAACGATGGTTTCCATTTTGTTTGCGCCTAAAGCCAACGATGCCTCCTTGTATTCTCTGGGCACAGCGGCGATAGAATTTTCCGATATGCTTACAATGGTGGGAAGAATCATGATTGCCAAAATGACTGCTCCGGCCAGAATACTAAAGCCGGTAGCAGAAGCATCCGGATGGAATATCTTATAAATGGGCAGCACAAAATTTCTGATGGCAGGAACGAGGACTACCAGGCCAAAGAATCCGTAAACAACCGAGGGGATTCCTGCCAGGAGTTCAATGGCGGATTTAAAAGCCTTCGCCCATCGCTTGGGAAGGATTTCCGCAAGAAATACAGCACATGCGATTCCTGTTGGAATACCAATCACCAGAGCACCTAATGTTACGGACAGCGTTCCTGCAATCAGAGGAAAGATTCCGTAAGATCCATTGGTAGGAGACCAGGTCGTTCCGAAAATAAAGTTAAACACACCATAATCAGCCAAAACCGGCAGCCCCGACTTGAATATAAACAAGGTAATCAGTGCTACCGATATGGTTGCTGTAACAGCGCATATCAATATTAATTTTTCAATTATCTTCTCATATGTCTTCATTTATGTTACCTATCTGATTCCTTTAAAATTAGAAACCGGTCAGAGGAAAATTACCGTGTTCCTTCCTTAGGTCCAAAAATGACTTATCGTGGTTGGCCCGGATGCACCTGCCGCAGCATATTCCCGAGGAGACGGTTTGTCTCCTTGCGCAAGCGATCTCTGCTTCGGGAATATATGCGGCGGGTGAGTCTCATCTTTTACCAATCACGTTATGTCGTAAATCTATTTAAATCTTGAGGAGAAGCTACAGTACGGATATAAATCCACTCTCTTCTACGATTGCCTGCCCTTCTGCACTGAGGACGAAATCGATGTACATCTGCGCTGCTTCGCTGAGTTCGCCGCCTACTACATACAGGAACGGTCTAGAGATTTTATATTCGCCGGAAAGTACGGTTTCAGAAGATGGTGCAACGCCTTCGACCGTAACGGCCTTTACAGTGTCGCTCAGTGATCCCAGTGAAACGTATCCGATGGTGTGTGGAGTCGTGGCTACGGTCTGCATAACAGCCCCGGTGGAGCCCTGTACCAGTGCATCTTTTGTGGTGTTGTCAACTTCCTCGCCAGCTTCGTTTTTGCCTGCCACCTTCGTAATTTCAGTAAATGCGCCTCTTGTTCCGGAACCTTCTTCTCTGCTTACTACTACGATAGGAGCATCTTCTCCGCCTACTTCTTTCCAGTTCTTAATTTCACCGGTATATATTTTTTTGATTTGTTCAATTGATAGATCTTGCACTGTTGATTCCGGATTAACAACCACTGCTACTCCGTCCTTTGCAATGACAAATTCTTTGGTGACGGATGCTTTTTCTTCATCTTTTACACCTCTGGACAATGCTCCGAAGTCTGCGATTTTTTCCTGTATCGCTTTGATTCCCTGTCCGGATCCGCCGCCCTGAACCTCAACTGTGATTCCGGAGTTGCCATCCATGAAGGCTGCTGCAAGTTCTTCGGAAAGGGGCTGTACGGAGGTTGAACCTGCTGTTACTACGGTTCCAGTCACTTGTTCAGCAGGAGGAGTTTCTCCAGTATCTGCACCCTGATCTTTCGCACCGCATCCTGCAAGTGCAGCGACTGCCAATATCATTACTAATGTCATAGCCAATATCTTTTTCATTCTTCTTTTCCCTCTTTCTCAATTTGTTTTAATTTATTAGTATTTCGTTCTATGGTTCTAATCATACAGAGTAAATGTTAAGAGTGAATGAGGCGAATGTTAAGAGTATGTTAAATGCAGAAATTAATTATAACGCTATGTTTGCCACAATAAAAAATGAACCTATCATTTATAACGTAACATCTGATCCAATAAAAAATGAGTGAATCAAACTTAATGTAAGATTGATTCACTCATTGGGTCACCCGTTTACCGAAAAACTCGCTTTTTTGAATTGGATTCGTTTGTATTTCCTGTTCCACGTTTTTAAGGATTTATCTTTTTGCTCCCGTTAGAATCGTAAGATCTACTGTAATAGAAGGAAGCTCTATAAGGCTAATTTCCTTATGCATTTCAGGCTCGAGACTCCAGGTCAAAGGGGTCATCTTCAGAAGCCGGGGCAGAATATCTTCCTCCAGCTGGATTTTATACTCGATACTCTGACTGGAGATCAGTTCAAATTTGTTTGAAAAATAGTCTGCCACTCTGTCGCTTGAGTAGTCCTTTTCTTCAAACATCAGGCTCCTTAACTCACTGAGATATGATTTTCCCGGAATTACTTTGATCAAAATACCGTCGTCTGCCAAAATTCGTTCAAACTCATGGTAGTTGGCTGGTGACAGAATATTTAATATCACATCAAAACTGTCCTGCTGAAACGGTAGCTTCGCTAAATCAGCTACTGCCCAGACAATGTCTGTATCGCCGGTGGTTGCAAGTTTAATGCCCTCCTTGGCAATATCGACGCCAAACAAGGTGGAATTTACGCACTGTTCATGTTCAAGTAATTCAGCCAAGCTCCGCAGATGAGAACCCTCACCGCAGCCAGCGTCCAGCACAGAAATCCCATTCTTCGCCAAATTTCCTTTGCTGTAACCGGAAATCCTCTCTCCCAGATCCTGAATTAACGGATCAAAAAATCCAAAGGAACAGACCTGTTTCCTCGCTTCAAATAATTCTTTTTCATACTTGGCGTTGCTGCCGGAAGCAAGGAGGTTCAGATACCCTTTTCTCGAGAGATCAAATGAATGATTCTTATTGCATACGAGATTGGATTCATTCTTCAAGGACATTGCTCCACTGCAAATCGGACATTTGAATTTTTTCTGATGGTTCCTTATATTTGTCTGTGCTCTATTCTTTTTTGTTTCCTTGTTATGATACACTGTAACACCTTAAATTTATCAAATGAAATCTACTTAAAAATTACTGTAAAGGTTGAGCCTTTTCCCAGCTCGCTTTCCACCTTAATTTCTGCTTCAAAAAGGGCTGCGATATGCTTGACGATGGCAAGGCCAAGCCCCGTACCTCCCTCTTTCTGAGAACGGGATTTATCAACGCGGTAGAACCGCTCAAACAGTCTTGGCAAATGTTCTTCCGGAATCCCAATGCCTTCATCCTTCACACTGATATAAACTCTACCCTCTTTCCGTTCCGCTGTAACGGCAACGGTTGCTCCTGGATGGGAATACTTCACTGCATTTTCGATCAAATTGAACATCAGCTGCTTAAACCGGTCATTATTTCCGCCGATGTAGATCTCATAGGCAAAAGTGGTTGTAATTCTGATATTTTTAGCGTCAATAATGGGTTCCATAGAAGCCAAGATTTCTAAAATGGATTCCCTGACGTTGATATCGCTGTCCGTGTTTACTTCGCGCTTATTTTCTATATCTGATATAATCAAAATATCTTCGATGAGCCGTTTTAATCTTGCCGCTTCAATCGCAATAATATCGAGAAATTTCGTCCTGATCTCGGGATTTTCCGCGGCTCCGTCCTGCAGTGTTTCTACAAAACCGGAGATTGAGGTCAGCGGCGTTTTTAACTCATGGGTAACATTTGCCACAAAATCTTTCCTGATCTGTTCCGCCTTCTTGTTTTCCTTCATGGTAAGTTTCAATTGACGTTCCATCTGATTGATGGGTTTCAGCAAGGTATTGGTATACGCGATGGCTATGACTACTGCAATGAGTGCACCAATGACCGATGAAATCAGGCTTGTCCGGACAATAAAATCGTTGATCATTCGCAGCCGGTGGATTTCCAGAGCAACTCGGGTGATCAGCATCTTGTCCCCTTTGTACTCCAGCGTGTCTGCCACATAAAGAAACTCGGCCCCCAAGGTATCACTTTCTCGATTGCTGTTTCCGGTTCCAGTAAGAAGTGCTTCTGTCACCTCTTCTCTTCCCAGATGGTTCTCCATTGTCACATAGGCTGGCCCTTCAACGGAATCCGCAAGCACCTTGCCCTTTGGGTCGATGAAGGTCAGTCGAATGCCCATTTCTGAAGAGTAATCCTTTGCCAGTTCCTCATAATCCACATCGATCCCCATCTCATATTCCTCAGTGATGGCCATGTTGATCAGCCGGCAGTAGGTAAGCATCCCCGCTTCCT
>JAQSXD010000476.1 GCA_029266295.1 Bacillota bacterium
TACGGTGGTCTTCAAATATACCTCTGCATATTTTTGCAGCTCGGGCAGCAACGCTCCCTTATAGAAGAAGTTGTAATCGCTGATCAATTCCTCTTTCATCTCAACAAGCTTGATCTCTTTTCCTTCTTTTCCGAAGGAAACACCGGTTTCACACCCCACAAGACCGCCTCCGATGATAACAATCCGCTTGCCGAGTTTCTCAGGATGCAGTTCTGCATCTGCTGCCATTACCACGATAGGAAGGTCCATGCCCTTTACCGGAGGAATGATTTCTCTTGATCCGATCGCAACGAACAGCGTGTCTGGTTTAAAGTCTCTGATATATTCTGGGGTTACTATCGTATTGAGCACAACATTGACACCGGCTTTTTTCACTCTCTTTTGCAGAACGCTGCAAAAGTCCACAATGTCTTTCTTGAAAAAGGATGCACCTGCGGCATGAAGATTTCCGCCAAGCTTTTCGCTCTGCTCCACCAGCGTCACCGAATGTCCCCGCTTTGCCGCTACGATCGCTGCTTCCATTCCCGCAGGGCCTCCCCCTGCAATGAGAATACGCTTCTTCCATTCCGGCGCCTTTTCAGGCAGTTTGTCAGCCATCTGCTGTCCCATGACCGGGTTTACCGTGCATTTCACGGATTCTCCTTTTATGGTTTCTCCAAAGCACTCATAGCACCTGAGACATGGGGTAATATCCTCTACATTTCCAGCCAGAGCTTTTTTCGGAAGATAAGGGTCCGCCAGCAGTGCACGTGCCACTTCCACCAGATCAGCCTGCCCTGACGCGATGATGGATTCCATCTGTGCGGGATCGTTCAGACCGCCAACACAGGCGACGGGGGTTTTCACATGTTTTTTAATTTCTGATGCAAGATAGACATTGCAGCCACGGGGAAAGAATGCTGAAGGGTGGGTTCTGCAGAACAGATCAGGGTCCTCGTGATTTCCACAGGACACATTGATCAGATCCACCTTGGAATCAATCATGACAGCAACCTCGACGCAGTCCTTCTGACTCAGTCCCGATAAACTGAAATCATCGCCGGAAAGCCTGATTTCGATAGGAAACCCAGGTCCGACGCCTGCTCTGACAGCATCAAGCGCAAGCATTAAAAATCTCGCTCTGTTTTCCAGGCTTCCGCCGAACTCATCGTTCCTGCGGTTTTGAACCGGTGATAAGAACTGAGAGAACAGCCAACCATGTGCCGCATGGACCTGAACCATATCAAATCCGCAGTCCTTGCAAAGCCTTGCGCCTTTCTGATAGGATTCTATAATTTCGTAGATCAGTTCTTTGGGCATCTCTTGTATGACTTCGCCCTTATCCGTCACCTCTTCTGACGGACCGTATGCAATTTTTGCACTTGCAATTTCGCCTCCGATACTGGCAATGCCGCCGTATTTACCGCCGTGAGAGAGCTGGATATTCGCATAAGCGCCCGCGTTATGAATCGCTCTGGTCGTATTGACCAGTGAAGTTCTTACTCCGAAGGCGTCCAGTTGAAGCTGCTTGGCATGAGACTGCCCTGTAGCAGAATGGACAATGGCTTCCCCATAGGTGACGACCGCAGCCCCTCCCAATGCCTTTTCTTCGAGATACGCCGTCATCTCCTGGGTCATATGTCCTTCTGTCGTTATCATACTCGGGCTTGTGGGCGCCGCTATGATTCTATTTTTCAATCTGATGTTCCCGATTCTGATGGGAGAAAACAGATTGCTGTAACGTTCCTTGCCGGAATACTGTTTTTTCTGATCCGCGCTCATTTTCTATCCCTCCTTTTTTATTCCTATAGCCTATATTAAACGATATGCCAGAGAACTTCATATCAACTTTTTCCATACAGTTGAGGAAAAACTTGATGGGTCGCGGCAAAAGAAAAGCCCTCATTCCGTTCCCACAGTGACGGAATGGGGCTTTTCTGACAGCATCAATATGTTGAGTGGAATAAGATGCTATGTATCGTGACCGACTTAACGCTCAAATAGAAACTCGTTGAGATGAAAATATTGGATCAGCTGCTCCATGGATTTTACCTCGGAAGCGGGTATGGCACTGTCCTCCTGATAAAACAGCTTCAGCATAGTACCGAGCTGGCTGTAATCTTCCGGTCTCATGGTGAGCAGACACAGGATTCTGATCTTGCAATCGTTCCATAGAAAGCGATGGCGGATGATTGCAAATGACATTGCGGTTTTTTTGCAGGGACTGATGGAGTACGCCAGGACCATCCCTTTCTTAAAAGCAAGAGGCGAAACTTTGTCTCTCATCATAACCTGATCAAAGTAGCTTTCATCACAGCAGTTTTGCTCTGCCAAGCGGCTCACAAGAAAGTTCAGTGCGCTTTCTTTATTTGGAAAATCTACGCTCTCATAGATCAAGCTGCGGTTAACCAGCTTTTTAAGCGGATTACCCTGTGCTTCATGGTAGGTCGCCTCTCGCCTCTTATTGATAAACATGCGGATTGCATCTAGGTCTGCATCACTCAGAAGTGGAGAGATTTCAAAAAAAGGAACATCCATCTTCGTAA
>JAQSXD010000066.1 GCA_029266295.1 Bacillota bacterium
TATTACAATTTATTGTTCACAAGACGAAAACAGGAAAAGCGATGCGCGCCGTGTCCATCGATTCAGACGCTGCTCAGCTCATGGGCATCAGAGTGGACAAGACCATATCCTTTACCTTTGCGATCGGCTCTGCCTTTGCAGGTGCAGCAGGTGTGCTAGTAGGAATCTATTACAATTCCATTGACCCGCTTATGGGAGTGATGCCGGGATTAAAGGCCTTTGTTGCTGCTGTATTCGGCGGAATCGGAAGCATTCCAGGCGCTATGATTGGCGGACTTACCATCGGAATTATGGAAACATTGGTTTCCGGTTACGGAAACTCCATGTACAGAGATGCTGCTGTATTTGCATTCCTGATCATCATTCTGATATTCAAACCAGCAGGACTGCTCGGTAAGAATACAAGAGAGAAGGTGTAACAGATGAGAGCGATAACTAAAAAGAACCTATTGATCCTCGTTACCATTCTACTGACCTTCGGAATTGTTCAGGTACTTCTGACCGTTGGGATCATCAACAGTTTTTATGAAATTACCATCGCAACAATTTGCATTAACATCATTCTGGCTGTGAGCTTAAATCTAGTCACCGGATTTACCGGACAGTTTTCTTTAGGCCATGCGGGCTTTATGTCAATTGGTGCGTATGTATGTGCCATCGTCAACCTTCAGATGAACTCAACACTGGGCTTTCTCATCGGCACCTTTGCAGGGGCACTGATTGCTGCTCTTGTTGGGATTCTTGTAGGCATACCAACCCTCAGACTCAGAGGCGACTATCTTGCCATCGCTACGCTTGGAATGGCTGAAATCATCCGCGTTGTATTTCTGAATATGGAAATCACCAATGGTGCAGCAGGGTTGAATGGAATTCCGAGATTTACAAACTGGCTCTGGTTATTTGTTTTTACTGCTGGAACCATTATTCTCATCAATAACTTTATCAAATCCTCCCATGGCCGTGCCTGCATTTCCATCAGGGAAGATGAAATTGCTGCAGAATCCATGGGAATCAATACGACGAAGTATAAGGTTATAGCGTTTGCTATCGGTGCATTCTTTGCCGGCATTGCAGGAGCGCTGTATTCGTCCTATTTCTTTTTTGTAAAGCCTGATTTGTTTGGTTTCCTGAGGTCCATTGACATACTCGTTATCGTTGTACTGGGCGGAATGGGAAGTTTGACCGGCTCTGTTATTGCGGCGGTAGTTCTGGCAGTCATTTCGACCACCCTGCAGTCGCTTACTGCGGTTAGAATGATCGTTTACGCTGCTTTGCTGGTGCTGATCATGATCTTCAGACCTCAGGGCATTATGGGTACCAGAGAAATCACAGATCTTCTGAAATTCATACCAAGAAAAAAAGATGATAGAATCGAGTAAAGGAGGAACCAGTCATGTCATTGCTAACGGTTGACAAATTAACAAAGTCTTTTGGTGGACTTACTGCAGTATCCAATGTCAGTCTGTATATCGACAGAGGCGAGCTGGTTGGGCTGATCGGACCAAATGGTGCCGGTAAGACTACTCTGTTCAATCTTCTTACAGGTGTATATGTTCCGACTTCGGGTACAATAAAAGTGGAACGGGAAGGCAAGGTCAAAGAGATTGGCGGTCTTAAGCCCTACCACGTAACAAAGGAAGGCCTTGCAAGAACCTTTCAGAACATTAGATTGTTTAAAGATCTTTCGGTTCTGGACAATGTCCGGATCGCGATGCATCAGAACGTTAAATACCGCTTGGGTTCTGCGTTCCTGCATCTGAATAAATTTCATAACGAAGAAGATGAATTGAGAGCAGAGGCAGAGCGGCTTCTGGACATCTTCCATCTGTCTCACAAGAAGAATGAACTGGCAAAGAACCTTCCCTATGGGGAACAGCGGCACCTTGAAATTGCAAGGGCGCTTGCTACTAAGCCTTCACTGCTGCTTCTTGATGAGCCAGCCGCTGGTATGAATCCTCATGAGACAGCCGCGCTCACCGAAATCATCGGATGGATCAGGAAGGAATTTGACCTGACCATACTCCTCATTGAACATGATATGTCTTTGGTTATGAAGATTTGCGAGCGAATCTACGTTCTTGATTACGGAATGCTGATCGCATCCGGAAAGCCGGAAGAAATCAGAGCAAATAAAAAGGTAATCGAGGCGTATTTGGGGGAGGATGTTAATCATGCTTGAGATAAAAAATCTTAACGTTCATTACGGCGTCATCCATGCCCTGAAGGATATTTCCTTGACGGTTAATGCCGGAGAAATCGTAACACTCATTGGCGCAAACGGTGCTGGGAAGACCACAACACTGAGAACCATATCCGGCCTAAACAAGGCAACCAGTGGTGAAATTTTGCTGGAAGGCAAAAATATAACTGGTGCGGCGGCTCCCCAGCGTGTTGAGATGGGGATTTCGCAGGTTCCAGAGGGAAGAAGAATCTTCCCGACTATGAGCGTATTTGAAAATCTTGAATTAGGCGCATTTTTACGGAACGATAAAGCGGAGATCAAAAAGGATATGGAAATGGTTTTTGGCCGCTTTCCAATCCTGGGAAACAGAAAAAAGCAGACTGCCGGTACATTATCCGGTGGGGAACAGCAAATGCTGGCTATGGGACGAGCGCTTATGTCCAGACCGAGAATCCTGCTGCTTGATGAGCCTTCCATGGGACTGGCTCCGCTGCTGGTTAGAGAAATCTTTGAAATCATAAAGGCGATTAATCAGACGGGAACAACAATCCTTCTGGTTGAGCAAAACGCCAGCATGGCACTTTCAATCGCACATAGGGCCTATGTATTAGAAACTGGTTCGATTGTACTTTCAGGAACCGGAGAGGAGTTAGCTAAGAGCAGTGAAATTCAAAAAGCTTATTTAGGAGGGGAATAGCATGTATGTAAAGAACAGAATGACTACGAATCCGTATACCATAGCTTTTGATGCGCCAATTACGGAAGTAATTGAATTGATGAGGGAGAAAAATCTGAAAAGAGTACCTGTTGTCCATGGTGACAGAGTGGTTGGAATGCTGACCCACGGAGATCTTCAGAAGGTATCCCCCACAAAGGCAACAACTCTGAGCATCTATGAACTGAACTATTTGCTGGCAAAAACCAAAGTTCGTGATGCGATGAGCAAGGATGTCATAGCCATTTCACCGGATGCACTTCTTGAAGAAGCAGCGGTTCTAATGCGTGACAATAAGATTAGCACTTTGGCTGTGGTTGAAAAAAGCAAGCTGGTGGGAATTATAACGGAAAGCGATATCTTTGATGCGTTCATTGATCTCCTTGGCTTCCGTGATTCTGGAAGCAGAATCACTGTGCAGGCAAAGGATGTTCCCGGAGTTCTGGCTGATATTGCCGAAATTTTCAGCGATCTGGACTCCAATATAACCCATGTTGGCATTTATAGAGGCAGCGGCGGTTACAGTGATGTTGTAATCCGCACCAATGCAATCAACACGGATGAAATTGAAAAACGCTTGACGGAACACGGTTATAAAATAGAAAATGTCATAAGAAACGAAGACTAATCTCATAGAATTCAGAAGCGGCTATGCTCTGCGCTTAAAACGCCAGGCATAGCCGCTTTTTTAATCGTATGAAATATATTTTTTCGACTTTATGTAATGCGGAGTTTATTTCGCAAAAAACCAAAAGTTACCTCCGTAATACTGTCATACTTTTGATACTTTATTATTTTTTTTAGCGTAAAAAAGTAAAAACGGCAAATAATATAATCGAGAAAGAGAGGAGATGAAAGAATGAAAAATAAGAAGATTTTTCTGATGCTTTTATTGGTTTTCGCTCTATTTATGTTTGCTGCCTGCAATACAAATGATAACGTAACTCCCGACGTACCGGATACAACAAATAACGGTACAGGAGATGGTACCGGTGGTACCGATGGAACCGGTGGTATGGATGATACCAACAATGGGACTGGACTGACAACAGACGGCGGCATAAATAACAATACAAATCAATAAGAGCCGGGAGCACAGAGGAAAGCCTTTGTGCTCTTTGTTTATTTAATTCTGTTTAAGAAATCCAAATTGTGGTAGAATGGTGATGTAGAATGAATACGAATATGATAAATGATATGGATGTGAATATGAATACAAATTTAATGAATCGTAGTTTAAAAGGAAAGAAGCGAAAAGAGGAAATCATCACCGGTGTTCTGTCAAAGCATAAAAAGGGGTTCGGCTTTGTAATTCCTGAATCAGGTGAGGGTGGGGATATTTTTATAGCACCTCCAGCAATCAATGGGGCAATGAATGGTGATACGGTAAAGGTCGCACTGCTGCCACCGGAAGAAACTACAAGATCAAGAGAAGGCGTCATTAAGGAAGTGGTCAAGCGTGCTGTGGTTGAAATTGTAGGCACCTTTGAAAAGAGCAAGCGGTTTGGTTTTGTTGTAGCGGATGACAGACGAATTAATGATGATATTTTTGTGCTTAGGAAAGATTTTAACGGTGCAAAATCAGGAGACAAAGTGGTTGTAAAAATCACCAAATATCCGGACAAATCCGATAATGCAGAAGGGCGGATCGATGAAATCATAAGCAAAAGCGGAGAAGCCGGCGGCGATATCAAGGCATTGATCAGACAATATCAACTGACAAAGGAATTTCCAGAAAAAGTTGAAGCGGAAACGAAAAGAATACCTTTAAAAATCTCCGAAGAAGAAATTCGAAAGAGAATAGATCTAAGAGAAAAAACAATTATAACCATGGATGGTGCTGATGCAAAGGATTTAGACGATGCAGTTTCTGTAGAAAAACTGGATAACGGTAATTATCTTCTGGGCGTTCATATTGCAGATGTAAGCCACTACGTGCGAGAAGGTACTCAGCTTGACAAGGAAGCTTTAAAAAGAGGCAACAGTGTTTATTTGATCGATCAGGTAATCCCGATGCTGCCAAAGCTGCTCTCCAATGGGATCTGCAGCTTAAATCCTGCAGTGGATCGATTGACTTTGTCTGTAAACATGGAAATTGACAGCAAAGGAAAAGTCGTGAATCACGATATCTACGAAAGTATCATTCACTCAAAAGAAAGAATGGTTTATGGCGTCGTATCCGATATGCTGGAGAAGAATGATAAAACCCTGATCGATCAATACCAGGATATTTATCAAGATATCCTTCTTATGGATGAGCTTGCGAAGATTTTAAGGAAGGCAAGGGATCAGCGGGGAAGTTTGGATTTTGATTTTGACGAGGCTTATATTAAACTGAATGAGCAGGGTATCCCAACCAGCGTGGAAACAGCGGAACGAAGGGTTGCAAACCGAATTGTTGAAGAATTTATGCTCATTGCCAATGAGACCGTGGCAGAGCATTTCTATTGGATGGAGGTCCCCTTCGTCTACAGGGTGCACGAGTCACCATCACTGGAAAAAATTGAAGAATTTAAGCGCTTTATTGGGAGCTTCGGACTGATTCTCAAAGGGAATCTCGATAATATTCATCCCAAAGCCTTGAATGAGATTATAAAAAATATTGAAGGAAAGCCCGAAGAACACGTTGTTAATACAGTGATGCTTCGTTCCATGAAAAAAGCATTCTACGGAACGGATTGTGAAGGACATTTCGGTCTTGGTGTCAAGTATTACTCCCATTTTACTTCGCCGATCAGAAGATACCCTGACCTGATCATTCACCGCATTATAAAGGAAACAATTCATGGCAAACTGGATGCAAAGCGGATTAAATCACTGAAAAAGAAAACGGAAAAAGCTGCAGAGATTTCTTCCGGTACCGAAAGACAAGCCCAGGAATTGGAACGAGAGGTTGAAAAGTTAAAAAAAGCTGAATATATGTCTTATCATGTAGGTGAAGTACATGAAGGCATCATCAGCGGAGTAGCAAATTTTGGCTTCTTTGTAGAAATTGAAAATACCATTGAAGGTATGGTACGAGTCGATTATCTAAATGATGATTTCTATGATTATGAAGCGTCGAAGTACCGATTAATCGGCAGAAGAACGAATAAAATCTATGGACTGGGCGATAAAGTCAACATAAAGGTGCACTCCGTCGATTTGCTGAACCGAGAAATTAATTTTACCGTTGCAGAAGAACGGAAAAAGAAGGACGATGTTTCAAAGTATCCGTATCGTACAGATCATTGATTTGGTAGAATGGGGCAGAGTAGCTGTGCCAGTAGTTAGAACGATAAAATAAAAATGCAAGATAAAAATTGAGCCGTCCAAGGAAACTGTATGAGGATCCCTATCGATCCCGCAACCTTGGCGGCTCAATTGTTTAATTCATAGTGCTTTGTTTAGAGATGGCGGACAGGGCATCTCCCGCCTCATCTACATAGATCTGTTTTCGGGCTATGTCTGCCATGGCAAGCATTCCAATGACTTTATTATTTTCTACAACAGGCAGCCTTCTGACCTGATACTTCGCCATAAGTAGGGAGGCTTCATGGGTATCCATATCCGGTTCGGCATATACTAAGTGTTTTGTCATGATATCCTGTGCAGTTTTCGATGCCCCTCCATTTGAAACGGCACGGATGACAATATCACGGTCTGTGATGATACCCAGGGCCTCACCGCGGTCATTACATACCGGTATGCAACCGATATTCTCCTGTTTCATTTGCTTGGCAACCTGTTCAATCGTCGTTTCCGGTCTAACACAGGTTACGGAAGTAGACATTAAATTTTTTACGCGCATATAGGCCTCCTTCAAATTTGCAGTTCAATCAATGTTACCCTCCTATTAAAATGCATGCTTGGAGGATAAACTTAGATTGCCCTTTTTTCATTTAGAATATTCGAACGGACCTGATGCGGCGTTTTACCAGAGTTTACCTTGCTCTCCAGAAAGAGGGAGACAGAAGCATAATGATCGTAAAGAGCTCAAGACGTCCAGCTATCATCAAAATTGACATATAAAGGCGTATTGGGAGAGAGAAGATACTGTAATTACCATTTGGACCCAGTAGATTCAGCCCCAGCCCTGTATTGGACAGGGTGCTGACAGTGGCACTTATGGTAGTGAGCATATCGTGGTTTTCCAGGGAAATGACCAGAATACTGAAAATAAATACGGTAAAATAAAGGATCGTAAAGGAACTGACCTTTGATACGGTTTCTGAAGAAATGCTTTTACCACCAATTTTTATTGGAACAACTGCATTGGGATGAAGCTTTTTATAGATTCCGCGAACGATTAGTTTGAAAATAATCATAATACGGATGACCTTTATGGAACCGCAGGTAGAGGCAGAACAGCCTCCAATGAGCATGAGGCAGAACAATATCATCTGACTGAAAGAAGGCCAGAAGGTATAATCTGCAATGGCATAGCCAGAAGTAGACATAAAAGCAGTGGCCTGGAAAAATCCTTTCCGCAGTGATTCGCCTAAGGTATCATAGGTACGCGAAAACCATAAGCTAAGTGATATCAACAGGGAGGCGGTGAATAAAATCATAAGGAATGTGCGCAGCTCGCTGTCTTTGAAAAATTCCTTTATTCTTCCTTTTAATATTAGACCGTAGAGAACAAAATTAATGGAAGCGACGATGCTGAAAAATACAATAATAAATTCAATATAGAAACTGTTAAAATGGGCAACCCCGTCCTTATAGTTAGATAAACCGCCGGTACCAATGCTGCTGAAGGTATGAATAATAGAATCAAAGAGGCTTAAGCCACCTAGTTTCAGTAAACAAATCTCGACGAAGGTAAAGGAGAGATACATAAGATAGAGCATCCTAGCAGAGTCGGATATTTTTGTGGACATTTTCTCTACAGTGGGTCCCGGTGCTTCCGCACTGGCAATTCGCAGACCGCCGATTCCCAATGCTGGCAGCAGAGAGATTGCCAGGATTAGAATCCCCATAGCACCGAGCCAGTGGCTGAAGGATCTCCAGAATTGAATTGCACGGGGCATCACAGAAAAGTCTTCTATTATGCTTGATCCTGTAGTCGTAAAGCCGGATACAGATTCAAAATACGCATCCAGATAAGTAGGAATTGCCCCCGAAAAAATATAGGGGAATGCACCGTATGCGGAAGAAATGAACCAACAGAGTGCAGCGATGATGTATCCGTCCCTAATTTTCAGAGTAGTGGTATCAGTGCGGATAAAAAACAGCAAGAGAAAACCAGTAGGCAATGCGATGAGCGCGGATTTCAAAAATGCTAAACCAGCCACTTTCTCATGATAAATTAGCGCAACGATTAACGGAAGAAGCATTGAAGCACCGATCATCACGGAGATGATGCCTATGATACGGATAATAACTTTATAATTAAAAGACATAGACTACCTCACTTATCAGGATTCCAAAAATGTCTGGTAAACAGCAGCAAGATTGTAAACAACTCCAAACGTCCTACCAGCATGAGAATCGCAAGCATAAAAGTGGACAGATCAGAGAAAAGGCTGAAATTTAATACGGGTCCGACCAGATTGAACCCAGGACCAATATTCCCCAGACAAGCTGCGGCTGCGCTTGCGGTTGTTATAAGGTCATAGCCTTCAATTGAAAGCAATAAGGTAGCTCCAAAGAAAATCCCAAAATAAAGAAATACGAAACAGACTACCGAGGATATGGTATCTGTGGAAACCGGCTTGTGATTGAGCTTAATGGAGACAACTGCTCGCGGGTGCAGCCGCACAGCGATTCCTCTCTTTAAGAGCTTAAAAAGCATCAGAATTCGAATCACTTTGATTCCTCCTGCTGTGGATGAGGAGCAGCCTCCTATAAACATAAGGATGAAAAGTATCATCTTACTGAAGGTTGGCCACAGATCAAAGTTCGTAGAGGCAAAGCCCGTTGTTGTCATAATAGAGGCACTTTGAAAGACAGAGAAACGAAGAGACTCTGCCAGGGAGGCGTAACTGCCGCTGGCCCAGAGGTTCAACGAAATCAGAAGAATTGCGGAACTAATAATGATAAAGTAGCAGCGGATTTCGTTGTCGTAAAAAAAGTCCCGCCAATGTCCCCTTAGGGCATAATAATATAATGAAAAGTTGGTTCCGGCAAGAAACATAAAAACGGCAATTACCATTTCAAAATATACATTATTATAATGGGCAATGCTGATATTATAATTCGAGAATCCACCGGTACCGACAGAGCCGAAGGTATTGATCAGAGCATCAAATAAACTCATGCCTCCAAGTATTAAAAGAAATACCTGAAGCAAGGTCATGCCGACATACATCAGGTAAAGGATTTTAGCACTTTCTGCGGTTTTGGAAGTAAGCTTTCCAAAAGTAGGGCCGGTTGTTTCTGCTTTTGCAACCTTTTGTCCGCTGATTCCGAGCGTTGGAAGCAGAGCGATCGCGAAGACAATAATCCCCATTCCTCCGACCCAGTGAGTGAAGGAACGCCAAAATAGCAGACCTTTCGGTAATACTTCGATGTCCGTTAAAATGGAGCTTCCTGTGGTTGTAAATCCAGAGACTGTTTCAAAGAAAGCATCGATGAAATTAGGGATGTAGCCGGCAATCACAAAAGGGAAGGCTCCTAAAACAGAGCTCAAGGTCCAGCAAAGTGCAACGATGATGAAACCGTCTCTGACTTTTAACTGATCAAATTGAGCCTTAACACAAGTGGTGATGAGACCGCCGACAAACAACATCGGCACAATCGTAGTGATGAAGGATTTCATGACTTTCGTTTCACCATAAAGAAAGGAAACGAAAAGTGATGGAATCATGAGACACGCAATCAGCACGATGATAATACCGCTTAGTTTTAAAATTGCTTTGTAGTGAAGAACCATGACACCTCTATTTAAAAAAGCCTGCTCTGCCGGAACGGATAAATTTCTCCAGATCCGGAACATCAGATAACAGACAGATGATGATTACCTTGTCATCTTTTTTGATTACCGTATTGCCGTTTGGTATGATGGCATCCGTTCCTCTATGAATCGCTGCGATCATAACCCCATCAGGCAAATCAAGATCTTCGATGGGCCGGTTGGCCAGTTTCATATGATCATCGGCAATAATTTCAATGATTTCAGCTTGTCCCTGTATCAGTTGAGAAGAGATCACACGCTTTGAGCCTTGAATAAACCGCAGAACGTGGCTGGCGGTCATATCGAGAGGGTTCAGCGCCATGTCAATTCCCATGCTTTCTATCAGAGTTGCATAACTCTCTCTGCTGACTTTTGCAATGACATCTTCAATACCGCGCTGCTTCGCCATCAGAGCCAATAATAGATTTTCCTCATCAAAGCCTGTAGCCGTGACCAGTGCATCCATTTCATCTATATCTTCTTCTTCCAGGAGACTCATATCGGTTGCATCGCCGTAGAGAACCAGCACATCGTCCAAATGGTTGGAAAGATACTGGCACCGCTCCTTGTCTTTATCTATTATTTTTACGGAAATACCGAATTCAGACAATTTTTGGGCAAGATACAATCCTGTTTTCCCTCCGCCCAGAATCATTACCTTTTGAAGATTGGTATATTTTCCTTTTTCATGGACTTGATCATTTAGCCGCATGATAGGAGTTTTTTCTCCCACAACGTAGAGCGAGTCATCCCTCATGATCTCAGTGCCTTTTTTTGGTATGATAACTTTGCCGTTTCTAGAGATAGCGACCACATGCATATTTCCAAGGGATTCATTGACATAATATACTGTTTTTCCAATGATCTCGGTCATTCTGTCAGTAGAGAATTCTACCAAGGAGATTTTTCCGCTGGTAAAAATACCGTTGCTTAAAGTGTATTTCTCAACAAGATATTTGTAAATTTCCAACGTGATAGAAAGATCGGGGTTTACGATATAATCAATATTCATTAGATCCTTCAAAAAGTCCAACTGGTTCATATGCTCTGGATCCCTGACTCTTGCGATTACCTTCTTGCATCCCAATTTTTTTGCAAAAGCACAGATCACAATGTTTTTTTCGTCGGCATTGGTTGCTGATATCAGATAATCATATGTATCAATTTCAATGCTTTGCAGCAGACTGATCTGTTTTGCGTTTCCCACCACAGTGAGAATATCCATTTGTGAAGACAGTTTCTGAAGTAGGGCTTCATTTTTATCTATTATGGTGACGGAATGGTCTCCGCCCAGGATCGCTTCTGCAATTTTGATCCCAAGCTTGCCAGCTCCGGCGATGGCAACTTTCATTTTCAAACCTCTTTCGAATATATGATTTTACAATAATATCTAATATTGTAACCTTATTTGCTGCGAAAGCAATATCTTTTTCCTATTTCTTGATAAATTTATCAGGATTCTATTTGTTATTCTACCAAAATAGGCTACAATAAATCATAGGATCTTATTATAAAACGAGGTGGATAGTGTGAAAATTAAACGATTAATAGGCGGAAATCTTGAAAGCAACGGTTATGTGATCTATGACAGAGAACAGGGAGAATGTTTTGTAGTGGATCCGGGCTATAACGGGGATAAATTTGTAAAGATCATCAACGATTTGGGACTGCGCATGAAAGGGATTCTTTTAACCCATCACCATTATGATCATGTGGGCGGAGTAGATAAAATCAAGGAAATCACAAATTGTCCGGTATTCATTCACAGAGCCGACGCTGATATGTATAAAAAGGAAGTGGATGTGCTTTTAGAGGATGGAGATACACTTACGCTAGGGGATGAAGTGATGAACGTTATCAGCACACCTGGACATACGAAAGGCGGCGTTTGCTTTTATTCTGAACAGAGCAAACTGGCATTTACAGGAGACACGATTTTTAACGTCGATATCGG
>JAQSXD010000067.1 GCA_029266295.1 Bacillota bacterium
ATGGGATGTCGCTTATGAACGAAAAACAGTCTAGTTTGCGATACAATATTGCGTCCGCTGCTGCATTAAGGAATTCTGAATCTTTAGTGTAGTATATCGATTGATCGGTTTGTTCCGGTTTATTCCGGCTTGATCCGTCATGGCGGTATCATAGGAGCAATCCGATCCCGCAGGTGCCTTTGGCACTGATATTGATACTTCTAAAGAGGAGGGATTTTTTTATGAAAGAAAATCAAAACACGTCAAGATTGATTACGATTGCCTTTTTCATTGCACTGGAAATCATACTGACCAGATTCTTGTCCATTAATACGCCGTTTTTGCGTATCGGATTCGGATTTCTTCCGGTAGCCATGCTTGGTATTCTGTATGGACCGATTTGGGCCGGTGCGGCTTATGCCGTCGGCGATCTATTGGGAATTATGATGTTTCCGTCGGGAGCATTCTTCCCAGGTTTTACAATATCTGCATTTTTAACCGGCCTTACCTTCGGTTTTTTTCTGTATAATAAACCGGTCACGTGGAAAAGGGTGCTCATGGCATCGGCCATCGTTTGCCTTTTGATTAATATGTGCCTGGATACACTCTGGCTTTACATTCTAATGGACAAGGCAGTCCTTGCCCTAATACCGGCCAGAATTGTTAAGTCAGTGGTTATGCTTGCAATCCAAGTTACACTGATACCCATTGTTTGGAACAGACTCTTAAGCAAAATCAGACTGATACAGGCAGCTTAATCTCTGTCGCCTGATATTTTCCGCAACGGTCAGAGAAACATCCGATCTGCCGACCCTTGGATCTGAGAATAACCACCTCGCAGTGATTGCTGCAATCGGTGCATTCGAAGGTGCCAGTACTGATATCATCATGACCCACTTCAAAGCCTTTGAAGCGGGTCTTTTTATTTTCCTCTTCAATATACTCCTGCGCAATAACAGCCGAGCCGTACGCGCCCATCACCTTGTGGTATTCCGGAACCAGAATATCACATTCAAGCGCTTCTTCAAACGCGCGGCGGATCCCTTCATTGGCTGCGACGCCACCTTGAAAACACACCTTCGGCTCAATTTCTTTCCCTTTTGCCACATTGCTTAAATAGTTTCTCACCAGGGCTTTAGACATCCCCGCGATAATATCTTCCATCGAACAACCAAGCTGCTGCTTATGTATGATGTCCGATTCAGCAAATACAGCGCAGCGCCCGGCAATTCTCACGGGGCTTGCGGCCCTCAAAGCATAAGCCCCCAGTTCTTGCACCGCAAGTCCCAGCCGTTCTGCCTGACGATCGAGAAAAGAACCGGTTCCTGCTGCGCAGACGGTATTCATGGCAAAATCCCTTATCACGCCATCATTTAATAAAATAATTTTAGAGTCCTGACCCCCGATTTCAATGATAGTTCTAATCTCCGGATCGTAGACAGCGGCTGCTACACCATGGGTCGTAATTTCGTTTTTAACCACGTCTGCCCCCGCTACTGCGGCAGCCAGGGACCTGCCACTACCCGTAGTACAAATTCCGTCGATTTCACGGCTTTTATATTTTTTCCCCAGTTGCCTCAGCCCTTCCTTCACCGCTTCAATGGGTGTTCCTCTTGTCTTCAAATACAACTGGTCGACAATTCTTCTTTTTTCATTCATAATTACAAGGTCTGTACTTACAGAGCCTACATCAATGCCCAGGTAATACATTTATCTTCCCCCTATTTTTTTTCATTGTTGCGTCGTACTTTTGCTTCTCTTCTATTCGCTTTCTCCTGCTCAGCATATCAACGAAAGCCTCGATTCTCGTAATATATCCCGCTTCTCCACCCATTTCATCGTAAATTACAGTAAGGACACTGAGCTTTTTCTCCTTCATCATCTTACCGAAGACCGCCTTTGCGACAATTTCAGGCATGCACCCCACAGGAAAGACCTGGATCACTCCATCATATCCCTTTCGGGAGCACAAGATTCCCTCGGCAATCGTATCTTTTGCATAACCGCCGATTTCATAGGGCAGGTATCGATTTCCCAGGAGCTGCTTTTTCAATTGAAAGGGATGGACGATGGTTCTGTCGATCCACCATCCTAAGGTAACTCTTTTTTCGAAGGATACTCCCATGTCCATCAGCACTTCCTCCATATGATGATTTGCAAAGGGTTCGATCATGGAGTAGATTTCACCAGTCATCAGCAAATGAAGCGGATTCTTATCTCTGTTGACATTAATTTGAGCGAGCCGTTTATGATGCTGCCGTATGCTCCGCAGCGCTTCATGAATGCTCCCGGCTTCAGAGAGTTCTCGTCTGCAGTGTGTGATAATTTTTTTACATGCACCTCTATCCTCTTCATAACCTACAAGCAAATGCGCCTTCTGTTCCAGCTTCTCTAACCCTTTTATCAATCGATACGTCCCGTTTAAAGCCAATAAAATTTCCGGAAGCCCTTTGTTGCTGTCTGAAACCAGATAGGACAATCTCCGAAGGAGTTCCCTCACCCCAATGGCTTTGGAGGAGTCCAGAAGAATCCAGTGAAATTTATAGCCCCGTTTATCAAGTATGGATTTGAGCAGTTCTCCGTATTCCCCCAGCCTGCAAGGTCCCATCGTCGCAGGCATTGCCACGGTATCCGCTCCCATAGCATGGGCTTCCATCAAGTTGGCAACCATGAGCTTGAACGGAATACAAATTTCATCAGGGGAAACCCCACTCCCTTTCTCCAGCTTACTAATGGTGTTATAAGGCGGCGTTACAATCTCTATTCCCAGTTCAGAGAAAAAAATCCTTCCCACCAAATGGGCGTCACCGATATGCGGAAAGGTTAGCTTCATTTTATTACCTCCCAAAAAGCTTCCAGCCTGGTATGATATCCTGCTTCTCCCGTCTGCTCGTCCAGCTTCAGCACCAGAAGCGGAAAGTTACCGATTTTGTTTTTAATCATTTCAATAATAATGGAATCTGTTCCACAGCAGAAAGACGATGCATAGACAATTCCGTCAATCTCTTTCCTCTCCATTAAAATGATGGCCGGAGCGAAATTATGAACAAAGAACAGCCAATAAGGCTTTTTCATCAACCCGGATAAAGCTTCTGTTTTCTCATACTGACTGATCCACTCTTCTGTTATCACACCAATATCCAGTTGATGAAGTTTCTTGATTAAATTCAGGTTTGCAAAGGAGTCATAGATATTATACGGATGACCTGCCAGAAACACTCTTTTCCGATATCCGTTTTCCCAGATGCCGAAACTAGAATTCCTTTGGTTTTCAGAAGCAGAGAAAAAAGCCCGTTCCATTCTCTCATCAGAAACGCCAATTTGGCGGCACCCCTTTCTTAAAGCCTTCTTGAGTTTTTTAGGATCATTCATATAAAGAGGTTCTGTAAAGACTTGGTTTGTTTTTCCAGTGCCACTGGCGACAAGCTCCGGCAACCCCTGAAACTTAGGACAAATAGATTCACCGAATTCACAGTTCATAATGCGGGGAACCGCGATACAGTCACAATTCTTCTGAAGCTTTGCTGCATGACCATGAAATAGCTTCATGGGCAGACAAGCCTCATCCACACAATTGTGCGTACCCAAATCCAGAATTTCCTTATTGGAAACAGTTGAGTATTCAGTGTTAACACCTAGCTCATTAAAAAAAGTCCTGATAAAGGGCTCATATTTGAAATATAATAATCCACCGGGAATTCCGATTTTCATGCAAAAACCTCCACACAATCTCATGTGTATTATTGCCAAATGGTGGAGAATTTATGATAAAAAGATTACCGGCATATCCGTCATGCAAGAAAAAAAAGATGAGGCAACCGCAGTCACCTCATCCGAAGCTTATACTATCATCAAATATTTAAGTTCTCCTAGTTCCACATCCTGATTCACATACTGAATGATTTCTTCCGTATGATCAATTTTCATTTGTATTGAATGGTGACAGAAGATATAACGCATTGCTTAGCTCATCGAAGTTTAAATGATTTGTTCTCTCCAAATCCTTTATCAGCGAATCGCTGAAATTCGGATTCATTCCTCCGCATATGCCTGTAGCGATTGCTCCGATGGTATCCGTATCACCTCCAAGGGATGCTGAAAGCTTAGCGGCTAGCATTGGATCACCTCTGGATATTTCTATCACCGCAAGCACGGATGGAATGGTTTCTATCGTCTCAACTCCTGTGCCTATGACTTCATAAAGGTTTTCTAATGCTTCCGGTATGGTGCAATTTCTAATTATTTTTTTTGCCAGCTTCATTCTCTGAACGATAGATGCTGAAGGAATCCGAAAGCCGCGGTTCAATGCTTGTCCGGCAATTACTTCCGCCAGGTTCCATATCCTTTCTATGTCCTTTCCCCCTGAGACAACATAGCTGACAATTCCGGCAACAATACTTGCACCCTGTATGGCAATTGAAGTATTATGCGATGGCTTGCATATCATGCTTACCTTTTGAATCAGATCATCTATATCCCGATAGTCTGATATCATTCCAATTGGGCTTATTTTCATTGCGGCTCCGTTTGTTGTACCGAATTTTCCAGTTTCCTCCACCGATACCCCTCGCTCAATTGCCTCCAGTGCTTTCAGTGTACTTGGTCCGCACACAAGCGCTGCTATGTTCGACTCATTTTTCCACTGTATCAACTGATTGATATAACTCTCTGTATTGATCATGCCATGATTTTCAATGATCATTTTTGCTATCATCATTGTATTGATGGTATCATCCGTAATTTCACTGGCTACCATGGTTCTTCCAAAAAAGTCATCCTTTTGCGATGGAAGAAGTTCTTCTATTCCTCTGGGAAATCTTACCCTTATATGCTCCTGCGTCCAGAACTCTGTGGGCATTCCCATAGCATCGCCATAGGCCCCGCCAATTAAAACACCTTTTATTCTTAAGTAAAGTTCCTTATCGACTCCATTTTTCACCTTACTACCTGTCTCTTTCTATTTCTTTATTTCTTTATTGCTTATTCCAAAGTGGAACAACTAATTCTACGTCCATTGATTGACTAATTCATTTTCCTTCGAAACCACTCTGATTAATTGATCAAAATAATCAACATTCTCCTTCATCGTTTCGATAATATCAAAATAGTCGTCACTATTTGTAATAATAATTGGAGAAACCAGACTATATCCTTCTTTTGTTATACCTTCTATATCAAATTCCACCAGCACATCGCCCTTTTTTATCTTTGCTCCCTGCTGCACTTTCTTTGTGAAATACTTACCGTTTAGCCGTACCGTATCAAGCCCCACGTGTATTAAAATCTCACATCCGTCATCACTGGTAATCGCAATTGCATGACCAGTAGGAAACAGTGCTGTGACAATGCCGTCACAGGGTGCTACAGCTCTGCCCTCAGTGGGTAAAATAGCGATTCCCTTCCCCAGTACTCCTTTGGAAAACGATGCATCCTCTATATTTTCCAATTTTATAGTTTTTCCTTTAAAGGGGGAGACAACTGTGTTTTGGGCTGACGGCTTTTTCCCGGCAGCTAAGTTGATTTGTGGATTTTGCTCGTTGAAAAAAATAAACGTTAACAGGAAGGCTATCATCATGGAAATAATGGTAGCAACGATAGCAACAAAGAATCCGTTCATATCACCGTTGGGATTAATAAAAGCAACTGTGCCCAACACACCTACGCTAACTGCATACATTTTCGCACCAAATATGGAAATAATGATCGCACCTACCGTCGCACCGATCATACTAAAGCCAAAACGTTTTTTTACCGGTAGCGTAACACCATAAATTGCTGGCTCAATAATACAAAAGCATCCTGAAATCATTGCGGGAATGCAGACGTTTTTCACCGTCCTATCCTTTGTTTTGAAATATACCGCCAAAACGACTGCCGTTTGTGTAAAGGAAGCGGTAAAAATCATCGGAATAATATAATCGTAACCCAATGCTCCCATATTGGTAATACCAACCGTTATTAGCGGCCAGTGCAGCCCAAGTATTACCAGTGGCTGATATACGATGCCTACCACAAGCGAAGTAATAACAGGCGATAAGCTATTCAGATATGTTATTGCTGCAGTTACCAGCAATGACAAAATATTTGCAATTGGACCGATTGCAAGAATTGTTAAAGGAACACAAACTGCAATCGAAAGGAAGGGGACCAGGGTAAATGCAACAATATCCGGAATATGTTTCTTTAAAAACTTTTCGAATTTTGATGTAAAATACATCGCTACTATAATAGGTACTACTGTAGAGGTATATCCTGTAGTCGGGAATATAATCGGTATTCCAAAGAATGTTTTATAAACCGGTGTTTCCAAAATAGAATTTGAAAATAAAGTAAACAACGGGTCACCTGCAGTCAGACTGGTTAATATGGTTGGAAACACGAGGCATGCACCGATTGCCATACCAACAAATCCATCCATTCGGAATGCTTTTGCAGATGTATATCCCAAGAAGATTGGAAAGAAAGTGAATAGGGCATTTCCCATAACACTTAAAATAACGTATGCCCCATCTGTGGGCTCAAGAGCACCACACGCTACCAGAAGAGCCAGCAAACCCTGAATTAATCCGGAAGCCATTAAGATTCCCAAAACAGGTGTAATTGATTTTGTAATAATCTGAATCACTCTGTTTAAAACCGACTTGTCCTTCTCATCTTTTTGCACTTCCTCCTCTTTGAGTCCTAATGAAGCAATTAGTTCGGTAAAGACGCCTTCTACAATTGTTCCAACAACTACCTGGTATTCGCCGCCAGCTTTTTGTGCGGTGGTTATTTTACTGTTTGAAATAATATTCTTTTCATCTACCAGAGAATAATCCTTTAACTTAAATCTTAACCTCGTCATGCAGTGGCTTACTGAAATAACGTTCTCTTTGTCTCCGACATTTTTAATAATAAATGCTACTAGATCACTGTACTTTGCCATCTTGCTCCTCCTTTTATTCTTAGCAGTTTCACATATCAATTTATTTATCACGATCCATTGCGCGCTCAATGTGAATCGATAAATACGTTTTTTCTTCGTCTGTGATTCGCAGATCACATTCTGTTTTGAAATATTCTTCTATCTTTAAAACACAGGCATATGCCTTTTTGTATTTTTCTTTAACCATCATAAACAAATCATTATCGAGGCATTCTCCGGTATATTCTTTATTTGCCAATGCTCTTTGAACAAAAAATCTCAGATGGGTAATAAAACGATGATAGGAAAGTGAATTAACATCAAAGCACTTTTTATAGGTATAGGTTACGATGTTCGTCAATTCTTTCATGATTTGTGTAACACGGTACATATTGTCATCTTCACTCTTCTGGTCTGCATTTACGATATGCAGGGCAATAAAACCCGCCTCATCATCAGGAAGTCGAATCGCAAACTCTTCCTCAATTAAGTCCAGCGCTTCTAACCCAAATTTATACTCGTCCGGATAAAAACTCTGGATCTCCCATAACAAAGAATTTCTAATATGAAACCCTTCTTTAAATCGCTTTATGGAAAAGCTAATATGATCTGCCAGTGAAATGTAGATGGCATCACTGATTTTTTTTCCTAATTTAAATCTCGCTTCATTAATAATTCTCTCTGCCAGCCTGATCTGCTCCAGCGGAAGTTTCATAATAAGTTCTTCAAGCCTCGCTACGTGCATCTCATCTTGTAAGTAGAATACCTTCTCGAATTCGTGCTCTTCCACTTTACATCCAACCTTTTTGCCGTAACATACGCCTTTACCCATAATAATTTTTTCTTTATCATCGTTCTCTTTTACAATTGCAAAATTATTATTTAGAATCTTTACGATTACCATCTTTTTACCCCTCAAAAATGACAAAAAACCTATCATCACACATTACATGGATGATAGGTTTAGCTTGCTTCACAGATTACAATCACTACCCTATATTTTCATTATATCCCAAACATAATAATTGTCAACAGATTTGATCAGCCATTTTTGGTCACTGAATACCTTTGCGAACAAATGGATTCGCGGAAATCACAGCTCATAATACGGGGAAACCGCAATACAGCCAAAATCCTTTATTTCCAAATGGTGTAAATTTATAAGTAAATTCTGGTAATTGATTTGCTGGAAAAAAGTTATTGATTGGATAAATAAGGATTTGAAACGTTTTATTATTGACATGTGATAAAAGGAGGGATAAAATTCTGAGTTAAGCAAAGGCGCTATTGGGCGCCTTATTTTTTTTGCATTTTTTCTGCTGTGAAAATGCGACTGCAGCTGTATTGTATTTTTAATATCAGGCCGTCTGCATTTACAGAATAAAGTGATTCCTATTAGAAGAAAAGGAGGAAGTATGAAAGTCAAAAAGTTAATTTCAGTCTGTTTGTCTGCAGCAATGGTTTTCAGTTCTTTTGCTTCGGCTTTTTCAGCCGAAGCTGCAAGCAATTCCGCTGTTAGCAAGTTTACAGACACAGAAGGCCACTGGGCTTCTGCTGCCATTGAAAAATGGTCCGATTTTCATGTACTGAACGGTTCTCAAGGATTATTCAGGCCCGATGGGTACATCACAAGAGCAGAAATGGCTACGATACTAAATAACATGATGGGATATCAACAAACATCAAATAACAGTTTTTCAGATGTTCCATCAGGGGCGTGGTACACAGCCGCTGTTCTAAAAGCAAATTCCGCCGGTATTCTTAACGGAGACGGATCGGGACATGCCAATCCAACAGACAAAATCACAAGAGAGCAAGCAGCCTCGATGTTAGCCCGCGCATTCTCAGTCGATGACAATCAGGGCAGTACAACAAAATTTGCCGATCAATCTGATATATCCTCCTGGGCTAAATCACAGGTATTCGGGATGGAAACAGCCGGCTATATCAGTGGATATCACAGCAAGTTCAATCCAAAGAGCAGCATAACCAGAGCAGAAGTCATCACGATGATTAACAATGCGGTAAAGGGCTACTATATGAATCCTGGAACGTATACCGCAGATGCTAACGGTCTCGCTATAATCAAGTCAGACGGTGTCACGCTAAAGGATGCTGTTATCGATGGAGATCTCATTGTAGCTGAAGGGGTTGCAGAGGGGAATGTGATCCTTGATGGTGCCGTGATCAAAGGGACACTTATCGCAAGAGGGGGCGGTGAAAATTCCGTCGTAATCACAGGCGGTGCTGAAGTCAGATCCGTAAAGGTTGAAAAGCTTGGAGGCAAGATCAGAATCTTTGCTGACGGAGTAGTTATCAATGAACTTGATGCAGCAGAAGACGTAATCCTGGAAGGAACCTTTGGTACGGTAACCATAACGGCAGACGCTTCGGTGACCATCAAAGGGAACGTTGCAGCACTAAGCCTGGAAAAGGGCAGCATCGTTGAGATTCAGTCCGGAATCATCACTACTTTGAACATTCCTTCCGATGCTTCAGCTATCGTTACAGGGAGCGCATCCGTAAAGACTTTAAACGTGACGGGTTCCGCAGAAATAAAAGGCACTGGAAAAATCGAAGTCGCCAACATTTCGGGAGAAGGTGCAAAAATACAGCAGACACCTGCCAAGACAAATCTGTCTGGGGGAGCTTCAGCTACTGTTGGAGGTAAAACGATAGGAGCAACTCCCTCGCCAAGCGGCTCAAAAGGAAGTTCTGGCGGCAGCGGTGGATCTTCCGGAGCAGTCGGCACCCCATATAGTACTCTGACCGCTGATGGCGAATTGTTGAAAGCATTTACTCTGCTGGGTATGATTGACGGTGGAAAAATGAATGATATGGAATACACCTCGGATGCAGCTGTTTACTATATCGCAAATGATGCAAGCGCCACCATTCGTACCTTTTCCAGTGATGGTACTGCAGCTACGAGCAACAGGCTCATTGGAAATTTTGTTGAGCTTTGGGATACCGATCAAGACGGATCTTCTGACCTTATCCTATCCGTTTCTCCTACATACAGCAAAGTCTATTGGGATTCTCAACTGCGTTGGATTGAAGGAGCCGGTATAAATGGCGAATCCGATGTGGAGGATGAAATCGGTCTAGCGGTCTTTGGGCAGGCTTATACGATACCAATGGGTGAACGATTGCTTGCCGGAGCCGGACTTGAAGCTTGGAGCGGCGCTACCGATTTTAATAATATCATTGAGTATGGAGATGATACCGGAGAGACTCTTGCGAGTGGTTTGAATTATTATTGGCCACAACATCGGTATTATGATGCAGAATCCAATGATACACTCACAATGCTGACGAACTATAAAACCGCAGAACAGACAACCGGGTCCAATTGCGGCCCCACTTCCGCCCTGACAGTTTTGGAATGGTTTGGAGAAAGAGAAGATCTTAACGAGAATGATCTTGTAGCCTTACGGGAAAAGACAAGATGGGGTGGGGCCACCATGCTGGACGAGATGCAGAATGTCTTTGAAAATCTTTCTGATCTCGGATTCACAGACGAGTGGGATCTTTATTCCAGCTATGACAATAAATATGGTCTCTATGATTCCGACTGGATACAGGAGACCCTGTCCAAGGGCATTCCCATAATGGTCGGCTGGAACAGCTTTGGCGGACACTGGCAGGTTATCATTGGCTATGACAACCTGGGAACCCCTGGAACAGCAGATGATGTGCTGATACTAATGGATCCATATGATTCCACCGATCACAGAAACGACGGCTATAATATCCAGCCCTATGAACGGCTTGCATACGGCAGGCAGGGCTTTGATAACGCAGTCGGATATAAAGGGACATTGTTCCTGACCGCAGTTCCTTCCGATTGGAACTACACGCCAAAAAGTACCGGCTACACCATTTCAGCAACTAGTTCTGACATGAACTTTGGAGCGAGCTATGGTGCGGATCTGGAAGCTGGCTGGATTCCGTACCGCGATACTGCTGATGATATTTATAACATTTATCCCGACACGGAAATCTGGGGGAGCGGGGATGACGGGCTAGCGGGGCCTGCAACCGGTAGTTACCGCCATACTGGGGATGTTCCGTACTCATCTTACTATTCTCATTTTGATTTCTATCATATTAACAGTGACACAATACCGACCCTGACTCTTCTGGAACGATTCAGAACAACGCAGCAGGCTACGGAGTGGACCTGCGGACTTGCTTCCGCTCTGATGGCAATCGAGTGGTTCGGTGAAAATCAAGCCGGCTTGACAGAGATCGATCTGGCGATGATGAGATCTGACGTGAGTGCCGGAGCAACATCCGTCAATGAAATGGAAGACGTCTTCAGCACGCTGAACGAGGAATACGACGGAGACTGGGCATGGTTCACCATGAGAGACTTGAGTTCATTTATTGAACCCGAAGGTGATCTTGAGATCGGCGGTCACTATCTTGAATGGGGTGCAGGAGATGACGGATTGATCCCATATCTCTTATCCAATGGGATCCCGATGATGATCGGCTGGGATGAATGGGGCGGTCACTGGCAGGTAATCATAGGCTACGACGACATGGGAACCTACGAAACCCAAGACGACATACTGATCCTGGCAGACCCCTACGATACCACAGACCACAACATGGACGGGTTTGTCATCGAAAGCTTTGAGCGCCTTGTTTACGGATGGAACTCCCAATTTGAAGGTGATGATTATGCCTTCATCGTAGCCTTCCCTTCTTCTGAGAATCC
>JAQSXD010000068.1 GCA_029266295.1 Bacillota bacterium
TTGTCATGCAATTGTCAAAGTACACTTTGTTTGAAATGTATTTCCACAATTCACTCAAAGGTTTTTCATTTAGAACTTGACTTTTAATAGTTAGTCTTTTTATGTCTTACTTATGAATATCGTCTTAACCACTGAGAACTTAACCTTTACGGGCTGGGAATTGTTTCATTATCGTTAGAATTTACATCGTCTTTACATGGATTTAACATGGAAATAATCCTACTTTTTCTGTATAACTGTGCATTGGAAAGAGGCGGTTCAAATTTGTCTTTCAGCTATTTAGATAAATCAATTATACAATATCTCCTCGAACAAAAGGGGAATTTATCGAAAAAATACAATTTTAGGTAGAAATTTATCGATTCCTCAAAGTTGAAAGCAAGTCTCGCACAGAAGATACTTCTCATAAGACAGCTCGTCTTTAATATATTTGTTAGTAGGCATCGGTTATAAGCAGCCATGCAGCTGAAGGAAAGAGACCGGCGCACCATAGGAGGAATATGAAATGGACAATCAATATCCTTACCGAAATCCTACCAACGAACAGAGAAAACAGCTGCTTTTGGATTCCTTGGCCCTTGCAGGAAGGCGGGATGACTACGAAACTATACGAAAGCTGCTGAGTCCCCCGCCTGAGATAACGAATTTCGTGGCTCCAAAAGCCCTCAGCAATGTGCGGATTGGAATTATAGGCGCCGGGCTTTCCGGCCTTGCCGCAGCATATGAGCTGAGGAAGCTGGGGGCATCAATTACTGTTTTTGACGCACAGAAAGAACGGGTCGGAGGAAGAGTCTATACCCACTATTTTGACCGTTCCAGCGATTATTATGGAGAACTTGGGGCAGCTAGAATACCCGTATCCCACGAGACAGCGTGGCATTATATCGATTTGTTTGGATTAGATACAGAGGCACTAACTTCACCGGATGCGAATAACTTAATCTACGCTCACAACATTCGTATCCGCAGAGAGGCTGACGGAAAAAACGTTACCAGGTACCTTTATCCCTTCTATGATCTTTCTGAGAACGAAAGGAATACGCCTTGGAATCAACTTAGAAACTTTGCACTGAGCACCATGCTCTACAGCCTGTCACCAGATGAGCGCGCAGAAATCCTGAAAATTCTGCCTGAGTATTCTCCGCGTTATGCAGCCATCTCGCGCCTGAGCACTCGTCAAATATTCGAAATGCTGGAGCTCAGTCAAGGCGCCATCGAATTGATTACTGCTGTCGAACCGTTCACGGAGCCGTTTTTGAATATGAGCCATGACGAGATCATGAACACTGAATATTCACTGGACTTCCTGAACACATATCGCATTGCCGGTGGTGCAATGCACCTCCCCATGTGCTTTTTCGACTCCCTCATGAGCAGCGATCCCCAAGAAATTAAATTCCCCACCTATTTTCTGGGAAAAGTGGAGCTGAAGTCTCGCAGTAAAATCACCGGAATTTATATGGCTCCAGAAAACGAAGGCGTCTTTCTGCGCTGCAGCAGCGAGAAAAAAGCAGATTACCTGGAACAGTTTGATTACGTCATATGCGCAATTCCCTTTTCAACGCTCAGGGAAGTTGAGATCAAACCATTTTTTCGAAATCAGAAAATGCAGGCGATCAAAGAATATCATTACATGGATGGGCAGAAAACGCTGTTCCTATGTAAGAAGCGCTTCTGGGAAGAAGACAGGGACTATGGAAGAATGAATGGAGGAATCTCCGTTACTGATCTGCCGATTCAAACCATCCTCTATCCGCCCGATCATATCCATTGTAAGGATCGGCAGGATTGTACACCTGACCAGCCCGGCGTTCTTACGCCAAGCTATAATCTGGGGCAGGATTCAATTCGTCAGACCAATCAACCAGAGGCACTGCGATTGCAGATGATCAAGCGGAATGTGGAGGAAGTCCACGGCTTACCGGAGGGGTATCTGGATTCTATGGTTGAAAATCAGTTCACGGTTATTTGGAGCGGAGAAGACTGGGCAAGAGGAGCCTTTGCAGCAGGCTATCCCGGACAGAAACTGAGATTTCTGTATCCTATGGCACAACCGGAATTTGAGCAGAGGGTTTTCTTTGCGGGAGAACATGTATCTACCAAGCAGGGCTGGATGCAGGGTGCCCTCTATTCTGGAAAGGAAGCAGCAAATCAGCTTGCGGAAGCGGCTGTTACACGATAAGAACTGAAGCTTGGTTCAGGATTCATAGTCTGAGCTGGGTTTTTCCTGCTCCAGAATCTGCGGTTCAAACTCAGGAATCAATTCTACATATAGATCCTTGTATTCTTTCTTGAGCGCCGTTTCAAGTTCTTTGTGCGCCTTGATGATCTGTGAGATTGATATGGTATCAGATGGACTTTTAAAGTAAATGCTGATCCAGAGTTTCCGCCCGGTTTTAATCACATCATAGACCGACTGTTCAAAGCGATACGGTGCCAGCACGCTCTCACCGATTTCTTTGATATTGTCCAGGGAATCTTCATCGGGTGCCAGAAGAAATACATCCCGAAGTCCGGCAAGCATCGTCTTGATCGGTACGGGCAGAATCAGTGCGGACAAAGTTATTGCAACGGCTTGATCCAGATACGGAGCAAACTGCTGCATCCATTCGGTTTGAATAAGCGCAGGCAATACGAAAGCCACTGCTAGTCCCAAACTGGCTACGGTATCGATAATCCATGCGTTAATTTCCGCGCGAACCATGAGCGAGTCCAGCTTCTTGTTCTTCTTAATCAAAGCGTATAAAATACCGCCGCTGATCACGGCGGCAACCAGTTCAAAGATGGCAACCCAAGTGAACTCCACATGGTTTCCTCCTCTGAGAATGATTTGAATATTGTTCAGCACCAGCCCTACGGTTACCGCTGTCAGCATAGCGCCTTTGATGGTTATAAAAATTGACTCCACTTGAGAAAAACCAAATGGATGCTTCTCCGTCATGGGACGGTATAAAAGTGGGACAATCCGAATAGACACGATGACCATGATCAGATCCGCACCTCCATAAACTGCATCCATAAGAATTGATTGGGACCCGGTAAAGATTGCCATGATTCCCTCGGCAAAAACAAAGAAAATCGATCCGTACAGAGATATCCCTAACGCCTTTTTTTCAATTTGTATTCGCTTTTGATCTTTTGGGTTCATGAAATCACCTCTCTATCCTGAATCATCTTTATTCTTATCTTGTTTCTGCATTCTTATTAAAAATGTGAGCGCTACTTCTTTTGCACAATGTCTTCTATAACTTATTATAATGATGACAGATATTTTTTCAATTCCTCAATCCCATTTTTTGTATGAGAGGAAGTAATAAAGTATGGTTCTGCTACGCCGATTTGCTTAAAATTGTTCCGAAGTAGCTCCAGCTCATGTCTTTTTTCTTCCAGATCTGCCTTACTAATCACACCGATTCTGGGGCAGTTGAATACCTGGGCAAAGTTTGGCGGAAAGCTGAAGATGGGCTGATCAAAGGATTGAACAAAAAGGACAGCATCTGCGTCCTGAGAAGCAGATATAATATATTTGTGCATCATAGGGCTTTCAAGATATTCCCCAGGGGTATCAATAGTGTTTTTTCCATAAGAAATCGCCTGGCTTTTCATCACTTCCAAATCTTCGGAATTGATGCAGTTTGCCAGGCTGGACTTCCCCACCCGGGAATTGCCGATGAGCATAATTCTTCTCTTCATGTCTTAGTGATGGCGCAGGGGGTAAATCCCAGCATATGTTCCAGAATATTGTTGATCTCACTCAGCGCCGCAAGCACTCCGGAGACGTCTCCCGTTATGATCAGTGCGCCGGTAAACCGATCCAAAAACCCAATATTCACAGGTGCTACTTTGGTGGCAATGTCCGCCGCAATGATGGAGGTTTCGCTGGGTGTCAGTGTTACAATGCCGATGGCCCCGCATTTGGAAAGTCCGAGTCTCTGATAGATATCCTCATCCGGGGCCGCAATCATATGAGCCAGGGTCACCTGTTTTCCCGGTACAAATTCCTGTATAATTCTCTGTTTTTCAGTCAAGGCGTAACTCCTTTTCCTATTTGATATCATTCATATCAATCATCAAAATCCAGCTGCTTCCTGTCAATTTTCTCACTGATGGCAGTCAGTGCTACCGCTACTGCGGAGGTATCTCCAAAAATGGCAATCATGGTGAAATGCTGGGGGCAGATTCCCTGAATTTCCTCCACCAGAACGCCGGAAGTCTTCTCCGCCACATCTCCTGCAGCGATGATGTCCGCAAGAGGGCCTTGTACCAGACCCACCGCTTCATAATCCGCTGAATCTGGACTTTGGTTCCGAAGTGTCCCTGAACGGCGAAATAGCATCTTAAGGGTGCTCTCTGTAGGCCGTTTAATAAATTGAATCTTAAGCAAAATACCACCTCTTATTTGTTCTGAGACAGCCAATTGGCGGGATATACCACATAAAACACCTTGCAGAAATTGGGCGATCCAAAGACCACGCTGGTTCCCTTTGGAATGTGGAATACATCACCGGGCTTCATTGTATAGAGTCTGCCGCCAGTCTTAATGGTGAACTCACCCTCTACCACATAATCCACTTCGTCGTAACTCAGGGTCCAGGGAAGCTCAGAATGATCAAATGTCATGAAGCCTGCTCCCAGGTTTCCTTCCCGTTCTGTGATCACGTCCGTCATTCCGATTTTTTGCCCCGCTGGAGCTTCTGAGAACGGCTCCATTACCACCTTATCGCCTTCGATTTTCATTGCCTTGGGATTTTCACAGATCGGTTTTTTCTGATCAAGGATCACTTTTTTTATGATCTCTTTCAGCAGTTCTGCATTGATGGTCTCGGCGGGAACCGCCTGTTTTGCATTCCGCTCTTCAGTCTGAGTTTCTGTCAGTTCTGCAGTCTGTGCTGCTGTCTGGGGCGCTCCCGTTCCGGTGCTGACGCCTACCACAGGATCATTTTTTCCTTCTATGTAGATTACCAGACCTTTTTCTCTGGCAAAGTCCTTGGCCGACGGGCTCAGTACGCTGTTTTCCGGCAGGCATACAGTTTTCCCGCTGGCCGAAAGTTCCCTAAGCATATTCAAGGATATGCAAGTTTTCATCCTTTCACCTCAATTCATTTCCTATCAGATTAGATTTTCCACAACCATCGGATGGGGCCTTGGTATGATAATGCTCCGCACCAGCTGACCCCGGTCTGCAGCCAGACTGCTTCCCACGGCAACGGCTTCCTTTACTGCTGCCACATCGCCGGACAATACCACATAGGCCTTGCCTCCGATTCCAAACGCCATATGAAGCCTAAGAGGCTCCACCTCCCCGGTCTTCAGCGCAAGATCCGTCGCTTCCATCAGTGCTGCTACGCTGAAGGTCTCAATGAGGCCCACTGCCTTAACATTTTCAACAGAAGTGGTTCCCGCGATGGCCGGAATCAGCGATGGATGAATATTGGGAATAATAAAGCTGTCTACCACACATTCCGGTGCCTTATCTTCTCCGGCTGCAACGGACTGTTGGACGGCGGACGTATCTCCCGCAACAATGCTGATATATTTGCCGGGACAGATGGTTTTGCTGACCAGCAAGGTAACATCAGCCACCTTGCACATGGCATCGGTACTGTCAATCCCTTGAACGATACTATTGAATTCCACCATACCGACTGCGTTGATCTCCATTAGCTGGCACCGCCTTTCTCTATGATGATTCCGTTTTCCGTCACCGCGGTTACCGTTCCCGTGATACTGGCGTGGATGCTTGCTCCCAGCTGACCTTCTCTGATTCTGCCGATGAGCTGGCCCTGGATTACCGTTTCTCCCGCTTTGACCACCGGCTCGCAAGGCGCACCAACATGTTGTTTCAGTGGAATATTCACCCGGTTAAAATCCAGAACTCCAGACTGCAGCGGAGCTTCCTGATGATAATACGCTTTCAGCCCGATGCGTCTGGCCATCTGCTTGGAAGGAATCAGTCTGGCCTCCCACATGGGATCGTCTTTGCTCAGGGTTCCGTCGTATTTGATGCCCTGCTTTTGAAGCTCCTGTTTGATGGCCTGGTTGACCCGCCGGGGTGAGATATTTACCGGACAGCTGTAAAGCTCACAAACGCCGCAGTCGGAACAAAGGATGGCTCCCTTGATCGCCTGGCTTTCTGTCATTTTTCCATAGTTCACAGCGCGAACGGTCATATGGGGCTTCAGGTCTCTGTGGCCGATGATATTTCTTGGGCAGAGGTCTGTGCAGAGCTGACATTGTTCACAGACGGTTTTTGCGATTCTCATGATCTGGGACATGGGCTGTGTCTTGATCCGGACTAAAACATGATCTCTGGGAAGAACCACAAGTCCGCCGCTTGTCTTTGTCACGCTGTTTTCAAGGCCACCCAGCAACTTGCCCATGATGGGTCCCCCATCGATGTAAGCGTCTTCCTCCCTGATCTCGTTTCCTGTTTTCTCAAGGAGCTGCCGGAAGCTGATTCCTACAGGCACGGTCACCGTCACAGGGTTTTTCACGTCACCGGTGACGGTTATGGTTCTGTAGATCACCGGCTGATCCTCCATGGCTCTGGCCACGTTGATCAGTGTCTGAACATTGTTCACCACCACGCCGATGGAAATGGGAATAGCGCCGGGTGGAACTGACTTTCCGGTTGTCAGCTTAATGGTTAAAAACTCGTCTCCTGCCGGATAGATATCTCTCAGATATTCCAGCCGCATTCCACTCTTTAAAAGCGGTTTCAGCCGATCCACAGCCTTGCGGTATTTTTCTTTTACTGCGATGATGCCTTCACTAGCAGAAACTGCCTGCATGGCACAATCAAGACCCTTTACCAGATCCTCGGCATCCCGCTCCGCAAGCTGCTGATCTACCCGCAGCAAAGGCTCACATTCTGCCAGATTGACGATTACGGTTTCCGCTTTTGACTGATATTTTACATAGGTGGGAAATCCGGCCCCGCCGGAGCCCACCACGCCACAGGCTTCCACCTTTTTGACGATTTCTTCGCTTATCATAATCGAAACATCTCCGAATCTACGATACCAACGATGTTGGCGTCGATGGGCAGATGGGTATCCCCTTCCGACTGTCTTGCGGAGGAGCCGGATACCACCATGACAACATCGCCCTCGCCGGCTCCGATCCGGTCTCCGGCGATGAGATTATTTCCCCAGTCAGTCACTTCCTTTACATTTCCGCTTTCATCATAGGTCAGATTGATGGGCTGAACTACCAAAAACTTGATGCCCCGGAGCGCTTCTTCCTTTCTCGTGGACCAGATCTGGCCCACTACCTTAGCTAAAATCATTGTCCTTCTCCTTCCCGGCAGATTCTGATCGACTTCCTTCTGGCCATGTCCGCAGCCAGAGAGGTTACGATGCATTTTCTTCCTATGGTAAGAACGGTACCCTTCTCAACATCCAGCAGATCCCGCTCTGTCAGTGCTCTATAAGTCCAAAGTGCAGGAGCAGATGCGGTCAAACCGGGTTTTGTGCCGGGTTGCGTCGACGTGGGTGCGACCACACCGTTAATCATGGGAGCCGATGCCGCCGTTACCATCTGTGATGATCTGGATTGCACGGAGATCCCGAAGCTTCTGAGTGTGGTAAGATGCCCTTCAAACAGCTTCCGGTAAGGTGCTGATTCGATGGTCTCGATGCTGGAAAGCTCTGTCAGCTCGATCCGGCAGTTTTCCGCTGCCAGCTTTTGCTGAATCAGTCCGAGAAGCGGCTCATCTGCCACTCCTGTCGCAAGCTTGGCGATGAAATTCAAAGACGGCTTGTATACACGAATTAAATTCCAGCTTCCCGCAGCTGCTTTTTCTAAGCTCAGTGCATCGTGGCAGCCGGGGCACCCGTCAGGAAACTCCTGACAATATCTACTCCCGTTCCACATAGGCGGCACCTGATCCAAGGCGGCTCTCGTCTCTGCCGCATTCAGAACAGAATGCTCCATCGCTGACTTGCTAATTCCAACGCTTCCACCATCCCCAATGCTATTTTGAAGCAGCTCCAGAATTCTTGGGTCCGTTAGAATTTTTTGGATCAATGCTGTAAGTTTTTCCTGTTCCATGCTATCCCTCCAGTGCTCCATGACACCCCACGAGCGTTCCTTGCTGCCCCTCCGTTATCTCGGGCTGCCCCAGTTTCCCAGGTTGCGCCTTCAGTATGAGAACTGCTTTATCTCCGTTCTTCGCCAAGGCTGCATTGGCCTCGTCCACGTCGATATGCAGATCGGTGGCATATTGATCGCTGACTCTGACGCCGATGCCTTCCAGCATGATTGGACGCTCTGTTCTGAGTTCGGCTGTAATCACATCGCGATCCTTAAGTCCCAGTTCCTTTGCGGTGGCAGGATCAAGATGAAGATGGCGTTTTGCGATGATGACTCCCTTTTTCAGTTCCAGCGTTCCCTTAGGGCCCGACAGAGTAATTCCCGGTGTCGCATCAATATCGCCCGAATCTCTCACCGGAACTTGAAGGCCCAGTTTGATGCTGTCGGAAACGCTGATTTCCACCTGTGAGTCCTTTCTTACAGGCCCCAGAATCCGTACATGACCAATCGCTCCTTTGGGGCCTGTAAGGTCCAGTGTTTCCTTGGCCGCATATTGTCCCGGTTGAGAAAGTTCCTTCTTCTTCGTCAGTTGATATCCTGCTCCGAAGAGGAATTCCAGATCACTTTGACTCAAATGGATATGCCTGTTCGAAACGCCAATGTTAACATCAAATCTGCGCGTGCTTGCAGCTTCTCCGGGGAGTGCTCCCCCATTCTTAAGCCTTGCCTTTTCAAGACAAACCAAGATATACATCATGCTAGATAGTCTATTTAAAGCGGACACGATGTCCTCTCTGGTGCATTTCCCGCTTGCTGTTACAAACGCATCCACCGCCGCAAGCTCCACTTCTCTTGACTTTGCCCGCAGAATGTGAAGCTTTGCTACACTCATACCGTGCTTTTTTGATACGAAGGAGTGCTTCACCCCAAAGTATTTCATTGGGTCATGGCTGATTTCCCGAAGCTGCGCCTTATTAAATCCGAAGATCACTGGGAAATCAAATTCCTTTTCCAAAACCTCCGCCTGCATCAGTCCGCGGCAGAAGACCACCACTTCACCCAGCTTTTCCGCCATTCCGGTGCAGCCTTTTTCCAGAAACCAAAGCTCCGTTTCCACCAACTGAGAGATAAAGGAGTCCAGTTGTCCTCTCAGCCTGATGACGGGATCAGATTTTACCACGAGCTTCTTTCCGTTCAGATGGGTCATATACTCTGCACGATCACTTTGGTAGACTACCGGGTGACCGGTCTTATCAAACATGACTTCTCCAGAAGCAGCAGAAGGCGTTTTCCGTCCATGTGCCTTTTCGTCCTGCTTGCTGTGGGCTGCCGTGCTATAGGTCAGAGCGGTAAAGTCGATGGCTCCCTCCCCCTCAATTTCAACGAAGATTCCTTTATTCCGAATAAATTCACGGGCGGGAGGGGTGATAACACTGCCCGGCGGTATTTTCAAAACCGTTATTTTCTCTTTGGACCAATTTGCTCTTAAATCGCTCTCTGTTATGATCATATCTTCACCGCTTTCTATCCTCCTGAGCGATGGGCTACTTATTGTCCCCTACCGGCAGGACGCATTCCACTTCCGCATGGGGTCTTGGAATGACATGGACGCTGATGAGCTCTCCCACTCTCTGTGCAGCAGCTGCACCTGCATCTACAGCAGCTTTCACAGCACCTACATCGCCTCTTACCATGACAGCAACATATCCTCCTGTAACATGTTCTTTCCCTGCGATTTTAACATTGGCAGCCTTGAGCATTTGGTCCATGGCTTCGATGGAAGCGATGAGTCCCTTTGTTTCGATCATCCCCAGAGCACTTGTGTTTCTTTCCATTTGATGTTCCTCCTTTACTGATTCAAGGTCTTATATTCTGAAGGTCGGTTTATCTTCGATGAACCGACGATTGATTGGTTGGTGTTTCTAAGATCATTCGTTTGACTTATCTATTAGGAAACCACACTTCCTTTACTGCTTGATGCTTTTCAGCACCTGCGCTATGATTTCCGCAATCATTTTTTCGTTCAGTACCACGCCGCCTCCTGAATATTTATCATTCCCGCTGTCCTGAGCCTTGATGAAGCCCGGTGGCAGCTGAGGAACGCCTGTGTGCCAAGTGGCACGCTTGATATTCAGAAGATGCTTGGGTCCTACATTCTCCGATACGCTGGAGCCGCCCCAAGTACCGCATCCCAAGGTGAAGGACGGGGCAAGGTTTGTGGTTGCTCCCACGCCTCCCAGGGCGGCGGGGGTGTTGATCAGGATTCGGAAAATCGGCTTTTTCAGTACAAACTCTGTGATCACATCCATATCACTGCAGTGGATCGCCAGACTGTGTCCGATTCCGCCCAGTTCCAGAAGCTGAATACAGCGTTCGCAGCCGTCGTGCCAGTCGTTTACGGTATAATAACCAAGCACTGTGGACAGCTTCTCGTAGGACAAGGGCCACTGAGGTCCAACACCGTCCAGATGGGCGATGAGTACCCGGGCCGATGGCGGTACGCTGATTCCTGCAAGCTCTGCAATGAACTGAGGCGTCTTTCCCACTACCTTTGGATTGACTCCGTGGGACGGCAGGATCACAACTCTGGAAACCTTCTCGGTCTCCTCCCTGGTCAGAAAATGGCCGCCTCTTTTTTTCAGTTCCTCCATGAGCCGGTCCGAGATGCAGCTTTCTGCTACAATGGCCTGCTCCGAAGCGCAGATGGTTCCGTTGTCAAAGGTCTTTCCCATGATAATATGTTCTGCAGCCTGCGCAAGATCGGCACTTCTGTGGACGAAGGCCGGTACGTTTCCGGGGCCTACGCCGAGAGCCGGTTTTCCGCTGGAATAGGCTGCTTTTACCAGCGCGCTTCCGCCTGTTGCCAGGATCATGGAAATGTGTCTGTGCTTCATCAGTTCATTGGTTCCTTCCAGCGAAGGCATGGTAATGCAGCCGATGCAGCCCTCCGGTGCCCCTGCCCTTACCGCCGCATCATGGACAATTCTTGCCGCTTCCTTGGTACAGGCCGCTGCGGAAGGATGGGGTGAAAACACGATGGTATTTCTGGTTTTTAGCGAGATCATGGATTTGAAGATCACTGTTGAAGTGGGATTGGTCGTGGGAACGATTCCGGCAATTACGCCGACAGGCTCCGCCACCTCCCAGATTCTCTCAACCTCGTCCTTTCGTATGATGCCAACGGTCTTCATATCCTTGATATGGTCATACAATATTTTAGAAGCGAAGTAATTCTTGAAGCACTTATCCTCATACTTCCCCATTCCTGATTCGGAGACCGCCATTTCAGCAAGCAGGCAGGCGTTTTTCTCTCCGGCTTCCGCGATGGCCAGGCAGATTCGGTCCACCTGTTCCTGGGAAAAGGTCTTGAGCGTATCCTGCGCTTTTTTCGCTGCATTCACAAGGTTTCTTACCTCCTGCAATGTAGCCAGATCTCTGTCAAGTTCCAATCAGATCACCTCGTTCTCAACCGCCAAGGTA
>JAQSXD010000069.1 GCA_029266295.1 Bacillota bacterium
TCAGGAGCAGCTGAACGCCGCTGTACCGAATCTCAGAGTATTCGCAAGAGTATCGCCTGAAAATAAGGTCATGATTGTAAACGCCTTCCGATCCCACGGGCATATTGTTTCCATGACCGGTGACGGCGTAAACGATGCTCCTTCGCTGAAGGCAGCAGACATTGGCGTTGCAATGGGAATCACCGGCACAGACGTTGCCAAGGGTGCTGCGGATATGGTACTCACCGACGATAATTTCGCAACGATCCAGAAAGCCATTGAAGAAGGGCGAAATATCTATAATAACATCAAGAAGTCTGTACTATTCCTGCTTTCTTCCAACCTTGGTGAAATTATCACCATGTTTGTTGCAATCATTGCAGGCCTTGCATCCCCGCTTAAAGCGATTCATATCCTTTGGGTCAATCTGATCACAGACTCTCTGCCCGGTCTGGCACTGGGAGTGGATACAGGAGATCCGGACATCATGAAGCAGGCTCCAAGAGATCCAAAAGAAAGTCTCTTTGCGAACGGAGGCCTCGCAATCACCATATTCTTTGGCTGTATTATCGGCGGAATCACTCTGGCTGCATTTCTTGCAACACCGGTATCAATGCTTCTGGATGCAGGGCAGGCGATTACCCTTGCAAATCTAGAAGCAGTGATGGCAGATGGAAGCATTTATGTACAGTGTCAGACCTACGCATTCACGACCCTTGCTGTTTCACAGCTGTTTAACGCCATCGGCATGAGAAATCTGAACCGATCCATATTCCGTTTCAACCATCTGGAAAACAGGATGATGATCATTGCGTTCATTGTGGGAATGCTGCTTCAGGTGGCCGTAACGGAAATCGATGTGCTCATCGAGGTGTTTGGAACAATGGAACTGAGCCTCAGAGAATGGCTCTCACTGATCGCATTGTCCACCGCACCGCTCTGGTTCCATGAACTGTTTGTTCTCGTTAAGTTCTTAAAGAAAAAAACAGCTTAATATGAAGTAATAGCAGGCAAGAAAAACAAAACGATCTTGATAGAAGAATAAATGAAAAGAAGATGCTCAGCAACAGCTTCGAATCTGTGTTGAGCATCTCTTTTTTGGCGATTGGTAAAGCTTGTCCACTTTTTAAAAGTCGTTATTACAGCTGACGAAGCGCTTCTACAAGAGCTGTCTTTTCCTTCGCTTTTGCATCCTTCGTTTTTATGATTCTCGCTGGTACACCGGCGACAACAGCGTTCTCTGGAACGTCTTCAATGACAACTGCTCCTGCCGCGACAACAGCGCCTTTTCCCACACGGATTCCTTCCAGAACCACTGCATTGGCCCCGATGACCACGTCATCCTCAACGATGACCGGCAGCGCACTGGGAGGCTCAATGACGCCTGCAAGGACGCAGCCTGCGCCGATATGACAGTTCTTTCCTACTGTAGCTCTTCCTCCGAGGACAACATTCATATCGATCATGGTACCGTCGCCGATTTCTGCTCCGATGTTGATAACTGCCCCCATCATGATCACAACATGCTCTCCGATTTTAACATGCTCTCTGATGATGGCACCGGGTTCAATTCTTGCATTCAGGTTTTTCACATCCAGCAGCGGTATTGCTGAATTTCTTCGATCGCTTTCCACGACGATATCTTCTATTTCTTCCGCATACTGCTCCAGCACCGGCCTGATGTCAGACCATTCTCCAAAGATGATCCTGTCACTGCTGCCGAATACTATGCAGTTCTCGAAAGGGAGAGGGCTCCGTTCCTTTATATAAACCTTAACGGGAGTCTTCTTCTCTGCGTTGCTGATATACTGTATAATTTCTTTTGCATTCATTCTGTCACCTCTTTTTTAAATAACACGTCGTTCATATCGTATAAGTCTGGATTTTTGCCTGCGGCAAATTTTGCTGCCTGAACTGCTCCGGTCGCGAAAATCTGCCTGGAGTGGGCCTGATGGGTAATCTCAAGGATTTCATCCTCACCTGCAAAAAGAACGGTATGTTCTCCTGCAATGGTTCCTCCCCTTACGGAGTGGATTCCAATTTCATCTCCTCGCTTGCCAAAACCCTCTCTGCCGTATTTCTTTTCATATTCCCGGCCTTCTTCCACTGCCTGTAAGAGCATTTTCGCGGTTCCGCTTGGCGAGTCCAGTTTCATTTTGTGATGTTTTTCTATAATTTCAATATCAAAAACATCCCTTAAAACCGGCGTAATCTGCCGGAGTACCTGCTGAAACACAGTGATGCCCAATGAAAAGTTCGCTGTATAAACGACCGCTACCTTTTGAGACAATTCTTTAATCTCCTCGATCTGCTCCGCAGAGTATCCCGTGGTTGCAAATACCACCGGGGTATGATTTTTCTCTGCGGAGGATGCGATCATATCAAGATTGGAGGGATGGCTAAAATCGATGATTACGTCAAGCTTACCGTCGATTTGACTGAGATCACTGTTATATTCCGGACTGACGATTCCCGCGCATTCCACTCCACCGGTTTTTTCGATTGTTTCCTTGACAAGACGGCCCATTCTGCCATATCCCACAAGCCCAATTTTTAATGTTTCCTGTCTGTCTTTTTCCATTCCAATTTCCTTTTCTATGCTAGACCACTGTAATCAGCCTGTCAGTATGAGGCTGCTGCAAGCAACCGTTCCTATCTTAAGACCATCGTATGCAGCCTTCCCTATATCAAACTGCCGTCAGCAATCTTTTCTGGTCATAAAGAATCTGCATTGTTTTAATCAGGTATGCCCTTGCATCTTCATCCATTTCGTAAAGAGGAAGGCGATATTTTCCTACGCCCATATCCATCACATTCATCGCTTCCTTGATAGGAATAGGATTTGTCTCAATAAACAGCGCATTGATAAAGTCCAAATATTTCAGCTGGATTTCTTTTGCAAGATTCACATCGCCTTCAAGATAAGCTGTTGCAAGCCGATGCATCTCACCGGGAATGATGTTTGCCGCCACTGAGATGACTCCTGATCCGCCGACGGACATCAAGGGCACAATCATATCGTCGTTGCCGGAATAAAGAGCAAAGTTCTCATCCGTAAGCCGTGCGATTTTCGCTACAAAAGAAATATCACCGCTTGCTTCTTTTATCCCTGCAATATTCTTATGCTGACTGAGCTCTTTCAATGCCTCGTAAGTAAGACTGCAGCCTGTTCTTCCCGGAACATTATATAAGATTACGGGGATGGAAACCGCATCTGCGATTTCAGTGAAATGGTGGATCATACCGGCCTTATTAGTTTTATTATAATAGGGGGTGATGACCAGGAGGCCGTCTGCTCCCATCTTCTCATATTTGATGCTCTGCTCTTTGGCAACCAGCGTATTGTTGGAGCCGCTTCCCACGATGATAGGGATTCTTTTCTCTGCGGCTTCGATGGAAACCTCCACAATCTTATCTCTTTCGGTAACTGTAAGCGCAGGCGTTTCCGCAGTGGTACCCAAAATGCAGATTCCGTCGGTACCTTCTTCGATATGCCAGTGAATCAATTCACGGATCTTATCGTAATTCACGCTTCCGTCTTCGTAAAAAGGCGTAATTAACGCTACTATCGATCCTCTAATCATAGGTATTTCTCCCTTCTATTCTTCAAAACACCCCTGCCCGACCTTCACTGCCGGACCGGTCATCATAACTTCATCATCATATCTTTGACTGATATGCAGCGTACCAAGCGGGAGCAGCACGTCGGTTTCCCTGCTGCATTTCCCTTCCAAAACACCGATCACAACACTGGCACAGGCACCGGTTCCGCAGGCATAGGTCATTCCTGCTCCCCGTTCATAGGTCATAAGTTTCAATGTTTTCTCATCCATGACCTGAACCATATTGACATTGGTTTTTTCGGTAAAAATAGGATGTTCACAGAGTTCCTTGCCCAATCGTTCCAGATCCTCTTCATTCAGATCCTCAAGCCATACAACGGTGTGAATGGTTCCCATAAAGCAGCTGCTTACTGTAATCTGTCTATTTTCTAGTGAAATGTTCTGTTTCAGGAAGGTTTCTTTCTCCGTTTTAATCCCGCAGCGCTCTGGATCAAAATCTGGTTTTCCCATGTTGATTTCAACTTGAAAAGGTTCCCGGCAAACCACTTTGACTCCCATGATTCCTGCCAGCGTAACCACTTCATATTCCTCGTCAAGGCAGAGTCCTTCATCATAGCAGAACTTGGCAAAACACCGAATCCCGTTCCCGCACATGGGAGCACGGCTCCCATCACTGTTATAGTAAACCATCTCCAAAGGATTTGTTCTGACGATGATCAATCCGTCGGCTCCAATTCCCATGGTTCTGTGGCAAATCTGCACAGCCAGCGCCGGATAGTCCCGATCACCTGCGGTTTTTTCTGAGAGGAGGATGAAGTCGTTGCCGCAGCCGTGATACTTGGTAAAAGCAATCATGACTAGAGACCAAAAGCTTCACACAAAGCGATCACTGCTTTTATTTTTTCATCTCTGTTCACGGTGACGGAAATTGAGATTTCCGAAGTTGTGATCTGATAATACATGATGCCTTCCTGTGCAAGAATTGAGAACACCTTGCTGGCTACGCCGGTTGCTGTTGCCATTCCTACACCTACCAAAGAGAGAATGGAAAGGTTCGGCTGCTTCTCAATGGTAATCTCACTGAGCAGTTCGTGATTTTCAATAGCGCGATCGAGATCCTTGGACTGAGCGTCTGTACAGCTGAAGGAAACGGTGCATGTATTGTCTGCCGAAGTCTGCTTTGAGATCATATCCACATTGATATGCAGATCAGCCAGAAGCTGAAACAGCTTGGCGATAGCAACACCGTCGTTGGCAATCCCTCTCAGTGAATAGATCGAGCAATCGTCTGATATACTAATACCGGTAACCGGCATGTCTTCAATATAAATGCTATCATTCATAACGTAAGTTCCCTTTCTTTCATTACCTTCTAAAGATTTACCAATATATACTTTTACATTATATTTTTTAGCGATCTCCACGCTTCTGGTTTCCAGTATGCCTGCGCCTGTAGATGCCAGTTCCATCATTTCATCATACGTAATCTGATCCAGCTTTTTCGCCTTAGGATAAATTTTGGGGTCCGCCGTAAAAATTGCATCCACATCGGAATAGATTTCACAATCCCAACCCAGCTGCGCCGCTATGGCTACCGCCGTGATATCAGAACCGCCCCGGCCCAATGTGGTGATATCGCCGCCTTCGCTGATCCCCTGAAAGCCTGTGAGCACCACTACCTTGCCTTCTTTGAGAAACTGTTCGGTACGCTCCGTATTGATTTCCTTGATCTTCGCTTTTGAGTGATGATCGGTCGTAATGAATCCGGATTGAAATCCGGTCATGGATACTGCGGGAACATCGAGATTTTGGAGCGCGATGGCCAAAAGTGCAACAGTTTTTTGTTCCCCTGTCGCTAGCAGCGCATCCAGCTCTCTTTTGGGGATCTCGCTTCCAGCCTCATGGGCAAGAGCGATCAATTCATCTGTGGTTCCTCCCATGGCACTTGCAACTACGACGATTCCATCTCCCTCTTTTCGAAAGGATGCAATGTGCCTTGCAACTGCACGAATTTTCTCTATACTATCCAGGCTGGTTCCGCCATATTTTTGGACTACGTTCATATGATAACCTCCTCATTTGCTTCTAAACGCAACTGATCACTGTAGCTTTCTCTGTTTATCACGATTCGGGCTTTGCCTTGCTTGGCGAAAACCACTGCCGGCCGGCTGATTCGGTTATAATTGTTTGCCATAGAATAACCGTATGCCCCGGTTCCGTATACGATGAGCAGATCTCCCGTTTCTGCTTTCGGAAGCATTGCGTTTTCAATCAGGATATCCCCTGATTCACAGCATTTTCCTGCTACGGTATATTGATACTCTTTTTCTTGATCCATTTTTTCAGCAAGATCACAGTCATATCTGGCATCATACAGGGCAACTCTGATGTTGTCTGTCATTCCGCCGTCCACAAACAGGTATTCCTTATTGGGGGTTTTCTTCATAAACCCTACCTGATAAATCGTATTTCCTGCTTCTGCAACGATGGATCTTCCGGGTTCGATCATGATCTTTTTCAGGTGCAGGTCATATTTTTGAAGCTCTTTTTCGCACTTCTTTATGATCCTGCTGCATACCTCCTGTACTTCATTGGGTTGATCCTCTTCGGTATAGCGGACACCAAATCCGCCTCCGAAATCAAGGCATTTTATTTCTATATTATGATCTCTGTTCAGCTTTTTGATATATTTAATTAAGCGCTCAATCACTGCATCATATGCTCTCAGGTCAAAGATCTGCGATCCGATGTGGGCATGGAATCCTGTAAAGGTAGTGTATTTGCTGTTCTTCACAAGATTGAGCATTTTCAAAATAGTCTCTTCATCATGAAACATAACACCGAATTTCGAATCAAGATTCCCCGTAACGATATACTTATGGGTATGGGCTGTAATTCCGGGATTAATCCTAATCATAACCTCTGTTTTGCACTCCTGTAAATCTGTCAGCGCAACAACTCGTTCACACTCCATAAGACTATCCAGCACGATGGTTTTGCATCCCAAGTCCAAAGCGAGCTTTATTTCTTCATCGGTTTTATTATTTCCGTGGAAATAAATCCGCTCCATTGGAAATCCGGCCTGCTTCGCCATATAAAGCTCCCCGCCGCTTACTACATCAAGACTGAGCCCATTTTGGTCCAGCATCTGTAGTAGCGCTTTGCAGGTAAATGCTTTTGACGCATAAATGACTTCTGTCTCAAACTGATCGGATCGGAAATAAGCCTTATAGTCAGACATCTGTTGATCCAGTTCCTTCTCATCATATACAAACAGCGGTGTTCCGCATGCTTTTGCCAGATCCGGGACCGATATGCCCCCTATTTCAAGAATTCCGTCTTTTACATTTCTTGCTTCACTCATTTTGACACCTCACGATTGCTTCCTTTGCTTAAACTATGCGATGGAATTAAATTTGATTTAAATAGATATATTTACTATTTTTTACATATTTTAACTTTTAACATATTATTAAAACCGCTTCAGCGGCTTTTTTAATTGAAAATAATAAAAAAGCCAGTAAGCTTCCCTTACTGACTCAAATAGCAACAACGCACGCAAAAAGCGGCAGTGATGTATTTACCTATCGTCATTAAGGATAGCGCGCCTACCACAACGTAGACAGTTTCATGGCTGTTTACCATGAACCCACCCAGCTATTATGCCTAATACCCGGGTTCGGCGAAGGTTGCCTCTGATATGGATTATCACCTGCCGGCTACCCATATCTTCTTCTACTTCGCGACCTCTATCAACATTAATTACTTAAGTTTACTCTAAATCAAACAAGATTGCAAGTTTTTTTTAATAACTTTTAAAATTGGGGAATCGTAACATTTTGCCTATTTTGCTGTTATGGGTTGACGAATTTGCAATCCTCATCTATAGTTTCAATCATAAGAGTGTTACCTTTTTTTAATGCAACACTCCTGCGATCGGTACCCATTCGATTTACCCTGACAGAAATGAGGAATCATAATGATTGAACAGTTAAAAAAATACCGGCAGGATCTGCATCAAATCCCCGAGCTGGGCTTTGATGTCCACAAAACAAGGCAGTATATTGTCGATCATTTAAAACAATACAATTGTGAAATTACAGAGGTCTGCGGCGGTGTCTGCGCTTTCTTTCAATCCGTTGCAGAGCATGGCAGCGGTGCCGCCCGTGAAAACACGATTGCTCTGCGCAGCGACATGGACGCCCTACCGGTTGTGGAAAAAACCGGTGCCTCTTATAGCTCTCTTCACGAAGGTGCCATGCATGCATGCGGTCATGACGGACATATGGCCATGCTGCTTGCAATGGCTGATGAACTAAGCAGTATCATCCATTCCCTTCCCCATAATGTACTGCTAATTTTTCAGCCTGCAGAAGAAACCACGGGTGGCGCAGGAGACATGGTTGCTGCAGGCATCCTATCTAAATATAACGTTAAGCGCATTTATGGCTTTCATCTGTGGCCAATGCTTGAAAAGCACCGAATCGGCTCCAGAGCGAAGGAGTTTATGGCCAAATCCAGTGAAATAGATATCAGAATACACGGAAAGAGCGCCCACTGTGCTTATCCTGAGCAGGGAATTGACGCGCTTGCCATTGGCTGCGAATTGATCAATGAACTTTACCAGATGGAAAAAACCGAATTGGCTCCTGAAGAATTCCGGCTCCTGAAGTTTGGTAAAATGGTCAGTGGCACTGTCAGAAACGCCATCTCTGCCGAAACCGTTCTGGAAGGTACACTCCGCTGTTTCAGTGAGGATACAGGCTCGTTCTTATCCAGTAGAATGAGTGAAATCTCGGCAGCACTGGAAAAAAAATATGGATGTAAAATCAGTTTCCACCGAACCGACGGCCATCCACCGGTCATCAATGATACACCGTTATTTGAAGAAGCAAAAGAACTTCTCTCGGAGTTTGGTTTCCATACGTTCGAAGTTCCCTTCATGCTTTCTGAGGATTTTTCCTTTTATCAGAGAGCAGTTCCCGGTCTGTTCCTTTTTCTTGGAACAGGCACAAACATTCCGCTCCACAATAATCTTTTCGACTTTGACGAGGAAGTGCTGCAGACCGGTGTGGATGCATATCTGAAGATTCTCAAGGAAGTTTCATTATAAAAAAAGTGGAATTGACGGAATCGAAGATTCCTATTTCCACATGTCGCCTCAAGGGCGACGACAATCAAGGTGCTTTCTTTGTTATTCCGTCAATATCGCTTTCAGCAATATTTCCTACATAATAAAAAAGGTGGCTTCGCTCCCTGTTGTCTTAAAAAAACGAACCCCCGGAGATTGGTAATCAATCCCCTGGGGGTTTTTCAACGTTCCTTTTTATTCTACTATTTCAGCAGTGCAACAGCGGCTTCAAGCTGCCGGTCCACGGTATTCTCAGCAGCGCCCTCGTCCGGTGTTTCGTCAGCCAATGCTTCCACTACCACGTCCGGCGTGATTCCCACTTTGTGGATTACGCTGCCATTTGGGGAAAAGTACTGCATAATGGTCAGTTTTACCGCGTCACCGCTGGAAAGCTTCTCAATGCTCTGAATGATTCCTTTTCCGTAAGTGGTGGTTCCGACGATTTTCCCTCCGTTGTGATCCTTAATTGCAGCGGTGACGATTTCAGAAGCACTGGCTGTGCCTCCGTTCACCAGTACCACATAGGGCAGTGCTGTGGCCCCCGCATTTGATTTATAATAACTCTTGTTTCCCTCCCGATCCTCGGTATAGGTAACAATACCCTCGTTGAGCAGCATATCGGCCACATCCACGCTGACATCCACAAGGCCTCCTCCATTATCTCTCAGATCGAGAACGACGCCTTTGACACCCTTGACCTCAAGATCCCGGAGATGTTCTTTAAACTCATCCGCTGTTTTCTCTTCAAAGGAACTGATCCGGATATAGCCTATATTATCATCTAACACCTCAGAGCGAACCGTCTTCATTACGATATTGGCCCTGGTAATATTAAAGTTAAGCTCCTTGCCGGCTCTAAGCACTACAATGTCAACTTTCGTTCCGGGCTTCCCGCGCATTGCAGCTACAGCCTGATCAATACTGGAGCCGTCATAAAGATCTTCCCCTACGCCGATGATCTTATCTCCGGATTTGATCCCTGCCTGATCTGCAGGAGAACCATCGATGGGAGCAACAACGTTGATCAAACCCTTATCATCAGGAGCGATGGTAACGCCGATTCCCTGATATTCTCCAGTGGTGGAGATCATGATTTCATTGTATTCTTCCGCTGTAAGATAGGAAGAATACGGATCTCCGATTCCCCAAAACAGGCCTTTGTACATTCCCTCTTTTAGTTTTTCTTCATCTACAGGCACATAATACCGCTTCTGTATGTATTGCTCCAGTTCAGCGAGTTCGCCATATTTCTGCTTCATCAGTCTGTAATTGTTGTACTCATCTTTTGTAATAGGCATATATCCGCCGGAGGAGTAGCCAACAAAGAAAATCGCGCCTCCGGATGCCAGTGCTCCGGCAAGCACTGCAATTACAATTACAAAGATTAAGTTTCGCCTTTTCATCATGAACATAGTAACCGTCCTCCATGGAAGTACTTTTATTTTTAATACGTAATTCCCTTTAGTACAAACTGTATTTTTGATTCACCGTTCCATTCATTAATATCGGGATATCCTACCAGATCAAGGAATGTGCCTGAAAGAAGCTGATCACAGTAAGACTGAGCACTCTGAAAGAGAATGCATGGCAGTCCTCTCCCTGATGTACCTGCTCCCGAGAAACGCACATGTTGCTTCTCACTTCCCATAAAGCTCACTTTGCTCGGCTGAATCCCTTTGACCCGAAACAGCGGTCTTTCATTCTGGCATCCGAAGGGGGCGAGCTTTTCCAGTTCCTGAGCCAAACTCATATCGATCTGCCTGCCGTCAATGTCCACATCAACGAAGAGTTCCTCATCAAATAGATTCTCATTTTCCTGTAGAATCATTTGAACTTCATGGTTTAGGGCTTCCCTGAGTGTCTGTAGATGATCCGATTGCATTAAAAATCCACAGGCACCGGAGTGTCCTCCGAATTTTAGAAAAAGTCTCTCATTCTTTTTCAGCAGATCATAGAGATTCAGCGTGCTGATGCTTCTCCCCGTTCCTTTAAGAAACCCATCCCCTCCTGATTCGGTAACGATGATCGTCGGCCTGCCGTATTCCTCTTTGATCTTGCCGGCAACGATACCGGCAATGCCCTCATGGATTCCATCAGGATCAATCACGTAAAACAGGTCATTCGTTAATTTTTCTGTTATGAGCTCCTTGCATTTTTGAAAAGCTTCTTCCTGAATTCGCTTCCGTTCTTTATTATTTTTGATCATTTCCGCTGTGTGGGCAGAAATAGCAGCCTCATTTTTCGAGGTCAAAAGCTCTACACCGATCCCCGCATCCATCATTCTGCCAGCTGCATTCAGGTGCGGTACTATAATATATGCGATGTTTTCCGATTTTATCTTATCAGATGTTAATCCCACTTCATGAATCAATTTTCTAAGCCCCGGCCTCTTGCCTGCTCGGATCACATCCAGCCCATATTTTGTCAGGGTTCGATTTTCATCGACCAAAGGCACGATATCACCTATGGTAGCAATGGCAACAAGATCCAGGACTTCCGTCAGCACCGATTTAGGTAATTTCGCTTTTCGTTGTAAGCCTTGGGCCAGTTTGAATGCCACACCGCAGCCCGCTAGCTGTTTGAAGGGATAGGGACAGTCCACCTGTTTGGGATTGATCAGAATGCAGTCTGCAGGCTTGTCATTAATATTATGATGGTCCGTAACGATAAAATCTATTCCCATCCCTTTCCCATATTCCACTTCATCATAGGAAACGCTGCCACAGTCTACGGTGACAATCAGTTCTCCCCCATCTTTTTTTATTTGATCAATGGCATCCTGATTCAGACCATAGCCTTCGTCAAATCTGGAGGGGATAT
>JAQSXD010000070.1 GCA_029266295.1 Bacillota bacterium
ACATTAAGGATAAGCTCATCGAAATGACTCATCTCAATGAGACCTTGTATTGCTGCGGTATCGCATGCTCCGCTGAAGGTTATCCGACACAGGCAGGAAATTATCAGATCGACCTGCTGCTGGCAAACGTATGTAAGCAAAACGTAACCAGATTCCCCTATGAAATCGTCAGACTTGCTGAAGATATCGCCGGCGGACTGATGGTAACCATGCCTTCACAGAAGGATTTCAAATCCGATTTAGAAGTTGGACAATCGGGAAAGACCATCGGAGAATGGTGCAATAAGTTCTTCGCAGCTGCTCCAGGAGTATCCACAGAAAATAGAATGAGAATTTTGAGATTCCTTGAAAATATCTGCCTTGGATCTTCTGCAGTAGGCTACAGAACAGAATCACTGCACGGTGCAGGATCTCCTCAGGCCCAGAGAATCATGATTGCCCGTCAGGGAAATATCAATCAGAAGAAAGAGCTTGCTAAGGTTATTGCAGGCATTAAGGAATAATCGTTCGCAGGATCGATTGCAAATGACTAATCAGAACCGTCGGGAGTTATTTCGGCGGTTCTATGGTATTAGGGAAGCGCTGAAGTCGAAGGAGTTAGAAGGTACATGCTGATCGGAGTGAAATTCTGCGGGGGCTGCAATCCCAGATATGACAGGGGGAAAGCGCTGGAAGCGATTCGGAGCGCTTCACAAGGGTTCGCTGAGTTCGTGGTTGCCGAAGAGGGCAGAGAATATGACCGATTACTGATTCTCGGTGGGTGCACCAATTGCTGTGCTTCCGTTGATCAGTACACAGTGAAAGGCGATTCGATTCGCATGTGGGACCAGGATCATGTTGATATTATCATAAACAATATAAAGAAATGGGGGGAATAACATTTGAGTTGGAAAGAATTATACTACAGCAGAATCTGCACAGCAGAGGATGCAGTACAAAGCATTAAATCCGGAGATCGTGTTGCATTTGCCCATGCTGTTGCGGAACCGGCAATTCTCGTAGATGCCATGGTTGCCAACGCTGCAGCTTATAAAGATGTGGAAGTGTGTCATATGGTTACCCTTGGAAAGGGTGCTTACTCAAAACCGGAGCTGAAGGAACACTTTCGCTTTAACGGTTGGTTTACAAGTCCATCCACAAGAGATTCCATTGCACAGGGACATGGTGATTTTACACCGGTTTTTTTCCACGAAGTACCGAATTACATAAGAAAAGGAATCTTTGATATCGATGTATTCATGGTAATGGTATCCCCGCCGGATGAGCATGGCTATTGCTGTGTGGGCGTATCCTCAGACTACACCATGCAGGGGATTGAATCCGCAAAGATCGTCCTTGCGGAAGTGAACGATCAGGTTCCTATGGTCTTTGGTGATACGTTTGTCCATGTAAGCAAAATTGATAAATTCGTAGAAAACTCTCATCCTCTGTTCGAATTGGGACTTCCCAAGATCGGAGAGATTGAACTGGCCATCGGCAAAAACTGCGCAGAACTCGTTGATGATGGTTCGACGCTGCAGCTTGGAATCGGAGCAATTCCTGATGCAGTCCTTCAGTCACTGAAGGATAAGAAGGATCTTGGGATTCACTCTGAAATGATTTCTGACGGCGTAGTGGATTTGTTTGAAGCAGGAGTGATCAACAACTCAAAGAAAGGCCTCAACAGAGACAAGATGATCGTAACATTTTTGATGGGATCCAAGAGACTGTATGATTTCGCAAAAGAAAATCCTGCGGTAGAAATGCGTACGGTAGACTATGTCAACAATCCTTGCGTTGTCGCCCAAAATACCAATATGGTCTGCATCAATTCCTGTCTTGCGGTGGATTTCATGGGTCAGGTGGTATCCGACAGTATCGGAACAAGACAGTTCAGCGGAGTCGGTGGACAGGTTGACTTTGTTAGAGGTGCCGCTATGTCCCTTGATGGTAAGGGAAAAGCAATCATTGCAATGCCTTCTGTTGCTACGAAAAAAGACGGAAGCATGGTATCCAAGATCACGCCCTTTATTGACCACGGTGCAGCAGTGACGACTTCCAGAAACGATGTGGATTACATTGTTACCGAGTATGGAATCGCTGAGCTTAAGGGAAAAACACTAAAGCAGCGAGCGAGAAACCTGATCAACATTGCACATCCGGATTTTAGAGAGCAATTGAAAGAGGAATTTGAAAAGCGGTTCTGTGCTAAATTTTAAATTAGGGTTGGTTGCCCAAAATTATGAGGAGGATTTAAAATGCAAGCGTTAAGAGTAGTTCCAAAAGTATTCTATTTTGATACGTTCAAAGGATTCAATGACGAATTTAAGGTAGGCAAGGATGATCTGGTTTTAACCAACGAATGGCTGTATACGCCGTATATGAAGCCCCTTGGCATTGAAACAAATGTGATCTTCCAGGAAAAGTTCGGAGCAGGTGAGCCATCCGATGAAATGATCGATGCCATCGCAGTGGAAATGAAAAAGTATGATTTCAAAAGAATCGTCGCATTCGGAGGCGGTACCATCGTTGATATCTGCAAAATATTAGCACTGGATGTTCCCGAAAAATCCATTGACCTTTTCACTGGCGCTGTAGCTCCAAAGAAGGTGAAACAACTCGTTGTCGTTCCCACAACCTGCGGAACCGGAAGCGAAGTCACCAATGTTGCTATCGCTGAATTAAAATCCTTACATACGAAAAAAGGAATCGCAGTGGATGAAACCTATGCGGATATCGCCGTACTTGTCCCCGAGACCGTTAAGGGACTTCCCTATAAGTTTTTTGTAACAAGTTCTGTTGATGCATTGATCCACGCCATCGAATCTTACCTATCTCCCAAAGCATCACCATTTACAGAAATGTATTCTCTGGAAGCGATTAAAATGATCATGGACGGCTATAAGGAGATCGTTGAAAAGGGCGAAGAGGAAAGAATGAAGTATTTGAAGGAATTCGTTCTGGCTTCCAACTATGCGGGAATCGCGTTCGGTAATGCAGGCTGCGCGGCTGTACATGCGCTTTCTTACTCCATTGGCGGCGCATTCCATGTACCACACGGCGAAGCAAACTATCAATTCTTTACGGAAGTCTTCAAAATGTATACGAGAAAGAACCCAACCGGAAAAATCGTATCAGCAACGAAGATCTTTGCTGATGCACTGGGCGTAGATCCTGCTGGAGATGTATATGGAGAATTGGAAACCTTCCTCAACAAACTGATCGTGAAGAAGCCTTTAAGAGAATACGGGATGACGGAAGAACAGATTGATGAGTTCACAAAGTCCACTGTAGCAAATCAGCAGAGACTGCTCGCTAACAACTATGTATTCCTCTCTGACGAAGAAATCAGAGAAATCTTTGCAAACCTGTATTAATTCAAACATACGATTAAGCATATCTGCAGTTTTGCAGTTCATGAAAAAGAAGCACCTTCCGGCAACGGAAGGTGTTTTGAATTACAGTATGAATAAATGCGGTTTTCATTTTTAAAAGGGAAGGTTCTCTGCCCAGATCTCTTGTGCTTTTGCAGCCTGCTGATGCAGCATATAGCTGCCGTTGACCGCTTTTAAACCAAGTTCCTCAGCTGTTTTCAGAAGCAGCGTTTTCTCTGGATTGTAGATCATATCGATTACAGTTTCTGCTTGAATCACATGTTTTGCTACAGGAGAGACATCCTCATTGGGATACATTCCAACAGGGGTACAATTTATTAAAAGATCACTTTTAATTTTTGCCTCTGTGAAGAATTCGTAAGATATGGTGTAATTGCCATGGAAGTTTTGCTTTCCTCTGCTTACGATGGTTAAATCATAAATTCCCAGATCAAGCAGGGCTTTTACGACTGCTTTTGCCGAACCTCCTGAACCAAGTACTATGGCGGACTTGCCTTTAACAGCAACCTTGTTGTGATCAAGTAAGGAAATGAAACCGTCGTAATCCGTATTGAAACCTTTGGCCTTGCCATTTTGGAATAGTACTGTATTCACTGCGCCGATATACTTCGATTGCTGAGAGATTTCATCGAGTAGGGGAAGTACAGATTCCTTGTATGGGATTGTAACATTGACACCTCGAAACCCGGACGTCTTCAAAGCGTTAAAATCTTCGACAAAAGAGTCTTTGGGGAATTCCAGAAGTTCATAAATGCCCTCAATTCCTTTCTGTTTCATGATCTCAGCATGTATCTCAGGAGATCGGCTGTGTGACAGCTTTTCTCCCACAAGACCCAGTTTCAGCATAGCATTGTCCTCCATTGCTAAATATATTATCTCGATGAATGGTTTAATCAATAAAACTTCTGAATTCAGCCTGTTCAATTGGATAAAGATAGCCTTTCCCGATCTTATCAATCAATACCAGATTGATTTTATTTCCACGTCGCTTTTTATCCTTCATCACGGCCTCTGCAAGAATATCTTTATCAGTTCCGGAAGGAAGCTCGACAGGAAGGCCATAAACCGTCAGCACTTCTCGCAGCATCGCTGAAGTGTTGATTCCGGACAGACCGCGTCTTTCACTATGATCCGTGATTGTCTGCATTCCTATCGCCACAGCTTGACCATGGCCGTAAGCACGTCCGTATAGGTTTTCGATGGCGTGACCGATGGTGTGACCAAAGTTAGTCAGCATGCGGACACCCTGTTCCTTCTCATCCTGTTCAATGAGCTGTTTTTTAATCAGGCAGCACCGATAAATGACTGATTCAATCAACTCAGCATTGCGATGGTTGTTCATTCTGATAAGATCCTGGAATAAATCAGCATCGGCAATACAAGCATATTTAATAATTTCAGCCATGCCGTTTGCCATATGAAAGTCGGAGAGTGTCTTGATAAAATCAGGATCAATAAATACGTAGGAAGGCTGATAAAATGTGCCGACCAGGTTTTTGCCTTCGGGGATATTCACTGCATTTTTGCCTCCGAAGCTGCTGTCAACTTGCCCAATGAGCGTTGTAGGAATCTGAACAAAATCCACTCCGCGGAGGAACGTTGCTGCAGCAAAACCGGAAAGATCTCCGGTGACACCACCGCCCAGCGCAACAATCACATCGTCTCTGGTTATATGAAGATCTACCAGTCTTTGATAAATAATGGAAAGGGATTCAAAGGATTTGTTTTCATCTCCATCGGGAAGAACAATAATGTCCCACTGGCATTGAGACGCATCAAGCTGCTTTCTTAAAAAATTTCCATAAACCTCTATAATCGTTTCATCTGTAACCAGAACGATTTTTTTTCCGGCAAAATGCTCTCCGAGCCGATTGCCAATGGTCTGAAATAATCCGCTCTCAATAATTATGGGATGTTTTTTATTACTGATGTTGATTGATAACGTATATTTCATAGGGACCTCCTTAAACTCATCAAATTTGTATCGGTAAAACCGGTATTGTCATAATGATCAGAGATATGGATACCGGTTAGATAACATAATAGTAATAGTTAGTATACACCAAAATGGTGTAATAAGCAAATCAAGATATTCTATAACAGTGATTTCGATGGATCTATCGATGGCTTTTGAGATGCTGATTTAACAAATTCTTGCATTCTAACATCAAAGTAATATAATATAATAATTGTGTATGAAGGTTTATAGGCACAAAAACAATGCGGCTGAAGTGCAGGATGCTTTGTTGCCTATGCAAAGAGAAAGAAAAGAGGGATAAAAAATGGACCAGAACATTATTGTAACAGAAAGCTGCAGGAACTTAAGAGCATTAGGAAGAGATTCCCTCACAGGAAAATGGGGATTTGGTGCCGTGGGAACGTTATTGTATATGGTTCTTGCGGTTCTGCCGGTTTTCATTCTGAATGGAGTATTTGGAGATTTTGAGCCAACGACGATATCAAACATATACAGCATATTGATTAGCGGGCCCCTGACCCTTGGATATGCGATGTTTGCGATTTCGCTGTTTCGCAGAAGGGAAACCTCTCCTGCAGAGGTGTTTTACGGTTTTGAACGCTTTGGCAAAGCCTTTGGCTTATACATCATCATGTCAATCTTTGTTCTTCTGTGGTCGCTGTTGCTGCTGATCCCAGGGATTATTGCCGCCTTGCGTTACAGCTTATGTTTTTACATTATGGCCGATCATCCAAACATGGGCATCATGGAGGCGCTAAATGAAAGTAAACGCCTGATGAGAGGAAATAAGTGGAAGCTATTTTGTTTGTATCTGTCCTTCCTGGGTTGGGCAATCTTAGGGATTTTTACTCTCGGAATCGGATATCTGTGGCTGATGCCGTATTTTGAAGTGACTATGGTTTCATTTTACGATATTGCAAAGGGAAGCCTTCGTTCGGTTAGAAGGCTGGACGGATGGCAGGAAGAGTACAACAGAAACCAAAATGGTCCTGACGCTTCTGTTGATCCCATTACTGTTTACCGTAATGGCGAGAATTTTAACAATTCCAACGAAGCCATTGAGGGCGATGGTCTGATCGATGCACCCATTAGAAAAACAGAATCCGAGCCAAAAGTAGACAGAAATCCAGAAGCTCGTACCGAAAACAGTTTTGGAAACACGGAAGAGCCTTTCAATCGTACCGATGAAGATTCTAACAGTACACAACAATAAAATAAAAAGAATGCACCTGACAGATGCCTTTGTAAAAGGCTCCGCAGGTGCATTCTTTTGTATGTCAGGGAGAGATGAATTAGCGCTGACTGAACTTTTGAGTAAGCTGCTGTCTCAAGGCGTCTATCTTCATGAAATCCATGTTAGGCACATAGTATTTTTCCAGCTCATCATGTTCTTTCTTTGCCTGACCGAGACAGAAAACTGCCTTTTCCAGCAGCTTTTCCATCTGCATCTTACTGTCTTCCAGAATCATATCCTGATATTTGATCACATCATACCTTATGATATCGGCCAAATTGATGGAAACCACCTTTGCATCCAGATTTGTTTCCTTGATCGAATGATACTGATTGGAGGTTACGAAGGCGATGCCCAGGTCAGGAACCAGGAGGTGCTCCAGTTTTGTTGAGGGCTTCATAGGGCAGTAATATCCTTCTACTTGAAATCCCCGGTAAGCAGACCCTTCCAGAAACAAATTCAGGATTTTTTCACTGCTGACTCCCACGGGAGCCTGAATTAAGTAAACCTTTTGGTATCCCTTTAGCAAAGAGTCAAGGTAATGCTCAAAGCCTTTGGGGGTTATTGCGCTGGCGAAGTATTTCTTGATATCGCCCTGCTTGGAACTGATTTCCTTATGTGCCAGTTCATCACCGATTATTTTCGCTGTTATTTTGTAGAGTTCTTCATGCTTGATTGCGGATTCATAGATGCTGCTGAGGTTGTCGTACATTTTTCCGGCGGCTGCCAGATAATTATAAGCTCTGCCAAAGATGGTCCGTACTCTCTCATTGTTTTTGATGAGCGCCTCTCTATTTTTCCTGATACCCTCTTCATCCCAGTAATCGCCCAAATGAATGATGGAATCTACTGCTCCTGGATTCAGAGGGTCTACGATGTGGGGAGCAGTTCCGTCAATCATGGCAATTTTTTTATCTCTCAGGACAATGCCATCCAGAGAGCTGTTATCTGAAGAGCAATGCATGAAGTCAACGTCATGACCTTCTTTTAGCATTGCTTCACCGATCTTTCTCATAAATGTGGATTTGCCCACGCCGGGGCCGCCTTTGATGCAGATGATTTTATCCGCCTCATCCTGGCCTAATATGTATTGATAATAAGAGAAGAAGCCTTCGGGTGTATTGTTTCCTGGATACATATGTCTTTCGATTCCCGCCATATACATCTCCCTTTCCAAAGCTTTACCTTTTATGATATGCTGAAAAAAAGCCGCTGGTGATAAAGAAATCAAAATCCGCTGTCCCTTTTTCAGAGCTGAGGGTGAAGGCTTGACAATAACAGACGTCCCCGCATATATCCGATTATAACATTGATAAAAATAGGAAAAAGTAGTATAATAAGCAGGATCTAAGGATCAGATTTTAGATCGATTAAGAGCGAAGGAGCTGCAAATGAGTCAGAATTTTATCCCTCTTCTGTTCGCAGGAGATATTAATGTTTATAGTGTTACAAGGGCATTCCATGAGCAATATGATATAAAGCCTTACGTATACGGAAAATACAGTACCGGTCCCTGCCATGACAGCAGGATCATGCATTATACCGCCAATCCAAAGATCGACAGGCAGGAAACATTTCTTTCTGTAGTAAAGGAATTCGCAGAGGCGCATAAGGAGCAGAAAATTCTTGCGATTGGCTGCGGTGACAGCTACGTACAGCTGCTCAGCCAGAATAAGGACAAGTTTCCCGGGAATGTCATCGCGCCTTACATTGACATAGACATGATGAACAATTTGATCCATAAAGAAAAGTTCTATGAGATGTGCGAAGAGGCGGGGGTGGATTATCCCAATACCTTTGTTCATAAAAAGGAACTGGGACACCAATTTGAGCTGCCTTTTGAGGCACCATTTATCGTGAAGCCTGCAAACGGGATTGAGTACTGGCGGCATCCGTTTCCGACCCAGAAGAAGGTCTATAAAGCCGATGATCTGAAAGAACTCTATGGAATATTGGATGACATTTACAAGGCGGGTTATGAAGATTCCATCATCATCCAGGATTTTATTCCCGGAGATGACACCTATATGCGTGTACTGACCAATTATTCCGATCGAAATGGGCAGGTTCGCTTGATGTCCCTTGGACATGTTCTCCTTGAAGAACATACCCCGCACGGGATCGGCAACCATGCGGTGATTATAACGGAACACAACGAAGAGCTTGCTGCTGGCTTTAAAAAGTTATTGGAGGAGATGCACTACATTGGGTTCTCCAATTTTGACATTAAGTACGATCAGCGTGACGGCAAGTACAAAGCCTTTGAAATCAATACAAGGCAGGGAAGAAGCAACTACTATGTCACCGGAGCAGGTCAGAATATCGCAAAGTATCTGGTAGAGGATTATATTCTGGAACATCCTGTGGAAACAAAGATTATTACGGAGAAATCCCTCTGGATGGTAGTTCCAAAGGGAGTGGCTTTCCGATATATTAAGCCGGAAGAGTATAAAATAACCATGAGACAGCTGATCCGGGACGGAAAGGTTGTTAATCCGCTGTTCTATTCAGCGGATGCGGGTTTTATGAGAAGATTGAGATTATATAAGTCTCAATTGGGACATTATTATAAGTACAGGAAGTATCTTGGAACGCAGAAATAACTGGGGGATTGGAATCATGGGGATCGAAGAGAAAAAAGTACTGGGCGTTCTCGGGGGCATGGGACCTCTTGCAACACAGCTTTTTTATAAAATGATTATTGAAAAAACCGATGCTCGCTGCGACCAGGAACATTTGGATATGCTGATTCTCAGCCATGCAACGATGCCGGATCGGACAAAAGCAATTATGGAAGGTCGAACGGAAGAATTGTTCCAGCTGCTGCGTAAGGATGTAATGACACTGGAAGCAAACGGGGCAGGGGTGATTGCAATTCCATGCAATACTTCCCATGTGCTGGCTGACCGACTGCAAGAAGTAATATCGGTACCGATCATTCATATGATCAGAGAAACAGCGGCTTATCTTGCCAGACTGTTTCCGCAAAAGGACAGAAAGGTCGGTATTTTGGCCACAGACGGCACCATCAATATCGGTTTATATCAGAAAGAGCTCCAAAAATCAGGGCTCATCCCTGTTGTTCCCAGCGAGAAGTCACAAAAGCTTGTGATGAAACTAATTTATGACGGGATTAAAAACGGAGGAGAAATCGACTTTGCTGATTTTCTAACGATCCAGGAGGAGCTTAAGAATGAAGCTTGCGATGCCGCTATCCTGGCGTGCACCGAGCTATCCTGTTTTAAAGAGCAATATAAGCTGCCGCCATACTACATAGATGCCATGGATATTCTGACAGAGCGGTCAATTTTGTCCTGCGGCGGTAATATAAAGGAAGGTTGAAGGACGATGGATGATACAAAGCATAGCATGATAGACTACTATCAGTTGCTGGACAAGCATCAGCTGGTGAAGCATTACGAGATCAAAGATGGGCTTAAAGAACGGCCGATTCAGTATATTTCATTTAATTCGAAAGATATTAAGAAGGATACACTGTTTGTTTGTAAGGGAAGTCACTTTTCTGCGAATTATCTAAAGGCTGCGATCAGAGATGGGGCTGTTTGCTATATCAGCGAGACAAGATATGAGCTTTCTGATGATGAAATGCCTGGGGAGGGGGTTTCGTGTATCATTGTAAATGATATACGAAAGACCATGGCCCTCATCGCAGATTATTACTACAATCAGATCTGGAGAGATCTGAACATCGTAGGGATCACAGGAACCAAAGGAAAGTCCACAACCGCTTATTTTATGAAGTTCATTATGGATGAGTATCTGAGAGAAAAACAGAAGCCGCTGAGTGCAATCATATCGGGCATTGATAATTACGATGGGATCATCAACGAAGAATCGCATTTAACCACACCGGAAGCAATGGAGCTGCACAAGCACTTCAGCAATGCGGCGAGCAGCGGAATTGAGTATCTTAGCATGGAAGTCTCCAGTCAGGCGTTGAAATATGACCGTACCTTGGGCGTGAACTTTACCGTAGGCTGCTTCCTGAACATTGGTGAGGATCACATCAGTGATGTGGAGCACAGCAGCTTTGAGGACTATCTGGAATCCAAGCTAAGGCTTTTTGCCCAGTGTGAAAATGCGTGCATCAACATCAATAGTGATCAGCTTGATAGAATTCTGGAAGCTTCCAACGCCTGCCCGAATGTGGTCACCTTCGGCCTTGATGAACGAGCTGACATCTTTGGTTACGATATTATTAAATCGGGCAAGAACATCAGCTTTAAAGTGAGAACGAAGAACCTGGAAAAGGATTTTGAAAAGGAATTCAAAATTACCATGGCTGGCTTATTCAATGTACAAAACGCGCGGGCTGCTATTTCCATTTCTTATTGTTTGGGTATTCCAATGAGCTTTGTGGCTGCTGGTCTCAAAAAGGCCAGAGTCAGTGGCAGAATGGAGGTCTACACAGGAAAGAAGAAGAAGGTGCAGGTCATCGTGGACTATGCTCATAATAAAATGAGTTTTGAAACGCTGTTCCAATCCACAAGAAAAGAGTATCCTGGCAAGAAGATTACCATTGTATTCGGCTGTCCGGGGAAAAAGGCACTGAGACGGAGACAGGAACTGGGAGAAATAGCGGGAAGATATTCTGATCAGGTCTATATCACAGAAGAGGATGCAGGAGAAGAACCCTTGCTGAAAATTTGTGAAGAGATTGCCCAGCATGTTGAGAAGCAGGAATGTAGTTACGCCATCATTCCCGACCGGGAAGAAGCGATACGGGAAGCCATTGTCAATGCCGATGACAATACCATCGTATTGGTTACGGGCAAGGGAAGAGAGACACGTCAGAAGCGGGGGACGCTTTACATTGATACACCCTCTGATGTGGAATATGTGAAGAAATATCTCGATATCAATTAATGGAGTT